>NZ_JBSTYM010000020.1:0-67088 GCF_054052445.1 Aeromonas crassostreae
ATGTTCGATGCTGTGAGTGCCCACACAGATTGCTTGATTCAAATTGTTAAAGAGCGTCACGCTTATCGCGTTGAGGAGGCGCATCTTACGCCCCTCACTTCGAAAGTCAAGCGGTTGTTTTCGCTTTTCTTTCGGCGCCCACTTCGCTAGGAAGCTGGCTCATCAGTGCGGCGTGTTCCGCCGTGCTGGTAGGGGCGCATTATAGGGATGGCGCGCCCGCTGGCAAGGGAAGAATGACAAAAAGATGACAGAAAGAGTGCGTTCGCTGGTAAATGCAGCAAAACACTCATTTATCGAGCGCTTAACCCAACGGACAAGCCGGTCAGGGGCAATGGGGCTCCATGACACATAGGGAGGAGCGGCTATCTTTGCTGCCAGCCATATCCATGATGATCGCGTTCACGCCTTCGGGTAACATAGCGCCCCTTTGTGATTCACACACTCTTGTTGGGCTTTGGAGAGTTTAATGCCTTTTGCACTTGGCCAGCGTTGGATTAGTGATACGGAAACGGATCTGGGGTTGGGAACAGTTGTGGCCGTCGAAGGGCGCATGGTGACCCTGCTGTTTCCGGCGACCGGTGAAAACCGCATGTATGCCAAAGAAGAGGCGCCGGTCACCCGGGTCAGCTTCAATGTGGGGGATCAGATTGCCAGCCATGAGGACTGGACCCTGACCGTCGACGAAGTGCAGGAAAAGGATGGCCTCCTTATATATGTAGGCACACGCACCGACAACGGTGAACCCGTGGCGCTCAAGGAAGTGTTTCTCAACAATTTCATCAAGTTCAACAAGCCGCAGGAGCGCCTGTTCGCCGGTCAGATCGATCGGATGTCCCGCTTTACCCTGCGCTACGAAGCCCTGGTCAATCAGCACAAGCGCCGTCGCAACCCGACCCGCGGTCTGGCCGGTGGCCGGGTCAGCCTGATCCCCCATCAGCTCTATATCGCCCATGAGGTGGGTCATCGCTATGCCCCCCGCGTCCTGCTGGCCGATGAAGTGGGTCTGGGCAAGACCATAGAAGCGGGCATGATCATCCACCAGCAGCTGCTCTCCGGTCGCGCCCAGCGGGTGCTCATCCTGCTGCCCGAGACCCTGCAGCATCAGTGGCTGGTCGAGATGCTGCGCCGCTTCAACCTGCACTTCTCCCTGTTTGACGAGGAGCGCTGCATCGAGGCCTTCGCCGACGCAGAGAACCCCTTCGAGACCGAACAGCTGGTGATCTGCAGCCTCGACTTTCTGCGCAAGAAGCGCCGCCGCTTCGAACAGGTGCTGGAAGCCGAATGGGATCTGCTGGTAGTCGACGAGGCCCATCACCTGGAGTGGAGCGTGGAGGCACCGAGCCGCGCCTATGAGATGGTGGAAGCCCTGGCCGAACAGGTGCCGGGCGTGCTGCTGCTGACCGCCACCCCGGATCAGCTGGGCCACCAGAGCCACTTCGCCCGCCTGCGTCTGCTCGATCCCGAGCGCTTCTACGACTACGATGCCTTCCTCGCCGAGGAACAGGCCTATGGCCAGGTGGCCACGGCAGCCCAGGAGCTGCTCGATGGCGAGACCCTGAGCGAGGAGGGAAAGCAGATCCTCGCCAGCCAGCTGGAAGGGCTGGATCTGCGCGATGCTACCGCCCGTCAGCAGGCGGTCGCCAAGCTGCTGGACCAGCACGGCACCGGCCGGGTGCTGTTCCGTAACAGCCGCGCCAATATCCAGGGCTTCCCCGAGCGTCACCTCAACGTCTACCCCATGCCGCTGCCGGAGCAGTACAAGACCGCCATCAAGGTGATGAGCATGATGGGGGGCAATGGGGGCGACCTGCAGGCTCGCGCCCTGCGCTACCTCTATCCGGAGAAGATCTACCAGCAGTTCGAGGGCGATAGCGCCAGCTGGACCCAGTTCGACCCCCGCATCGACTGGCTGCTGGAGCTGCTGCTCGGCGCGCGCCAGCAGAAGGTGCTGGTGATCTGCTCGGAGGCGGCCACCGCCCTGGCCCTGGAAGAGGCACTGCGCACCCGCGAAGGGATCCGCGCCACCGTCTTCCACGAAGGCATGTCCATCCTGGAGCGGGATCAGGCGTCCGCCTATTTCGCGCAGGCCGAGGGCGGCGCCCAGGTGCTGCTCTGCTCCGAGATCGGCTCCGAGGGTCGCAACTTCCAGTTTGCCAGCCACCTGGTGTTGTTCGACCTGCCCCTCAACCCGGATCTGCTGGAGCAGCGCATCGGTCGTCTGGACCGGATTGGCCAGCAGAACACGGTCGAGATCCACGTCCCCTACCTGGCGGGCAGTGCCCAGCCTGCGCTCCTGCGCTGGTACCATGATGGCCTGGATGCCTTCGAGCAGACCTGCCCCACGGCCCGCCCGGTATTCGAGGCCGTGCAGGATCAGCTGTTCGAGCTGCTGGCCGCCAACAGCGGTGACACCGACGAACTCGACGCCTTGCTCGACCGAACCCGCGAGTTGCACGAACCGCTCAAGGCGCGCCTCGAGCAGGGGCGCGATCGCCTGCTGGAGATCCACTCCAGCGGGGGCGATGCCGCCAGACAGCTGGTCGAGAAGCTGGCCGCCGAAGATGACGACACAGCCATGATCTCGTTTGCCCTCAAGATGTTCGACGAGATCGGCGTCAATCAGGATGACAGGGGCGAAAACGCCCTGGTGCTGACCCCGGGGGATCACATGCTGGTCTCCAGCTTCCCGGGCCTGCCCCAGGACGGCATGACGGTCACCTTCGACAGGGATACCGCCCTCTCCCGGGACGATATGTTCTTCCTCTCCTGGGATCACCCCATCATGCGCGGCGGCATAGATCTGATCCTGGGTTCCGAGATTGGGGCCACCTCGGTTGCCCTGCTCAAGAACAAGGCGCTGCCGGTGGGCTCCATCCTGCTGGAGCTGATCTTCGTGGCCGAGTCGGCGGCCCACCCTCAGCTTTACCGTTTCATGCCGCCAACTCCGATCCGTCTGCTGATGGACAAGAACGGCCAGAACCTGGGCGAAAAAGTGGCGTTCGATGCCTTCAACCGCCAGCTGACCCCGGTCAATCGTCACCTGGGCAGCAAGTTGGTGACTGCGTCCCAGCCGGTGATCCATGGGCTGATCGGCAAGGGTCAGGTCATTGCCGACACCCTGAAGGTCGCCATCGTCGATGAGGCCCGTGGTCAGATGGCGCAGACCCTGCAACAGGATCTGGACAGGCTGGAGGCCCTCAAGGCCGTCAACCCGAACGTGCGTGACAGCGAGATCGACTATCTGCGCGACCTGCAAGCCGAGCTGCACCACCTGATCGATCAGACCCAGCTCAAGCTGGATGCCATCCGCTTTATCGTGGTCACCCATAACTGACTTGATACTAAAGAGGCATGACCTGATCAGGCTGGATGCCATGCACTTTTTATCGTGGTCACCCATAACTGACGCGATATTAAAGAGCAAGGATCCGGCTCACGCGGGATCTCATGCCCTTTATGATTGTGGTTACCCATAACCGATGGGGGCTTGCCCCCACCTTCTGATGCGAGACCTTTATGTTTGAATACTCACCGCCTCTGGAACCCTGGCTCGATATCCTGTTCAAGGACAAGGACATCATGGTGGTCAACAAGCCCACCGGCCTGCTGAGCGTCCCCGGGCGCGGCCCCGAGAATGAAGACAGCGTCCTGCACAGGGTGAAGCAGCAGCACCCCAAGGCGGCGGCGGCCCATCGCCTAGACATGTCCACCACCGGGGTGCTGGTGATCCCGCTCAACCCCAATGCCCACCGGGAGCTGAGCCGGCAATTTCGCGAGCGGGAGACGGAGAAGCACTACCTCGCCTGGGTCTGGGGCGAGCCGGCGGCGCAGTCCGGCGAGATTGACCTGCCTCTGTGCGTGGACTGGCCGAACCGGCCCAAACAGAAGGTGGATTTCGAGGAGGGGCGCCATGCCCTGACCCTGTGGCAGACGCTGAAGGTGGAAAACGGCAACAGCCTGATCAAGCTGACTCCCATCACGGGTCGCTCGCACCAGCTGCGGGTCCATATGCTGGAACTGGGGCACCCCATCCTCGGGGACAACCTCTATGCCCACCCACAGGCCCTGGCGGCGGCTCCCCATCTCTATCTCCATGCGGCCAGTCTGACCATCAGCCACCCCCGCAGCGGCGAGCGGATGACCTTTGAGGCCCCAGCTCCCTTCTCCTGCTAAGGCACCTCCCAGCACAGTGTCCTGAATGAAGAAAAGCCTCGGTCGAGAGACCGAGGCTTTTTGTTGCTTGGCATCATACGTGGATGTTGATGTTGCCACCCAGGGTGCTGCCTGCCGTGCTCTTGGGCGCGGGAGCGGACTCCGCTGCGCCCTGCAACAGGGCCAGGGCGGTTTGCCCCTCCTGCACCTGTTGCTTCTTCGCCAGGCTGGCGACCATCATGGCACTTCCATAAGATGCAGATGTAGAACCAGATATTTCCATGTGCATTCCTCCTGCCTTCAAGCTATCGGCCAGGGGAGCAGAACCATGAGCCACGATCGTTCAACTGTTGCATGCCTTGCCGGATTCTTTGCCCCCCAGCCAACGCTCTTCCATCTCCAGCAGGGTCTGATAGGCGGCCTCGGCCTGGGCCGGACGGCTAAACAGGTAACCCTGACCATAGAGATGAATATCGGTGAGGCTGCGCAACACATCGAGCTGGGCCTGGGTCTCAATTCCCTCGCACACCAGCGTCTTGCCCAGCATGGAGCCGAGTCGGCAGATGTTGGCGACCAGCTCCGCGGCCTCGACGGAACTGTCGATCCCCTGGATGAAGGAGCGGTCGATCTTCACCTTGCTCACCGGCAGTTTCTGCAGATAGCTGAGGGAGGAGTAGCCGGTGCCAAAGTCATCAAGGGCCAGCTGCACCCCCTGCTGATCCAGGTCCTGCATCAGTTGCAGCGAATTTTTCACCTCGTGCATCGTCGTGTCCTCCGTCACCTCCAGCACCAGGTGGGTGGCGGGAATATGATGATCCATCAAGGCCTTGGCGACCAGTTTCAGCAGGCTGCGCTGGTACATGCCGGGGGAGATGTTGACGCACATCTGCAGATCGACCAATCCCAGTTGCTGCCATTGATAGAGCTGCTCACAGGCCGTATTCAACACCCAGCTGCCCAGCTTCTCGGCCAGCTGAAACTCCTCGGCCACCTGGATCACCTCATTGGGAGGAATGAAGCCAAGCTCGGGGTGACGCCAGCGCAGCAAGGCCTCGACGGCTTCGCAGCGTCCCGTCTCCAGATTGATGATGGGCTGGTAGTAGAGTTCGAGGGCATTGCGCTCGAGAGCCACCACCATGTCGGAGGCCAGGTGCTTGCGCCTTGCCGTCTCGTTTTGCAGGGACTTGTCGTAGATGACGTAGGGCACATGGGTCTTGCGACTGTGGAAAAGCGCCTGCTCGGCCCGGCTCAGCAGCTCCTGAGTCTCCTCGCTGTCCATCGGGAAGAAGGCGATACCGATCCCCACCTCCAGGCGAAACGGGTAGTGATCCAGCAGTATGTCTTGCTTGATCAGATGGAGCAGACGGGAGACCAGCTCGCGCACCTGCTTGAGGTCGCTGCTGCCGCGCTGGATGATGGCGAATTGATCCCCCACCAGCCGCGCGGCCCATTCACTCTCGTTGCACAGTGAGGTCAGCCGGCGTGCCAGCTCTTGCAGCAAGAGATCGCCGATGTTGTAGCCAAACTTGCTGTTGATATCGCGAAACTCGTTGATGTCTATCAGCACCAGCCCAAAGGGCTGCTCCCGGGTGACGCACTCCTCCATCTGCTCCAGCAGGGCGAGGCGATTGGAGAGACCGGTCAACGGATCGAGGCGAGCCTCCCGATAGTGACGGCGTCCCTCACGGATCAGCAGGATGCTGAGCATGACCACAGACAGCAGCAGACCGCTCACCATGAACAGCAAGGAGTTGCGCAAAGAGCCAAAACGCTGGTCATTGCCCGTGTAGACCTTGATGTTCTGTTGCATCACGGAGGCGAGGGAGTAGGAGAGCGGCTCTTGCAAGGGAGAGAGCCGCATCATCACCTGTTGATAGTCACCATTGCCGCTATTGAGAGCCATGATACGGGGCTCGAGCTCGCGGATGGTGCTCTCGATCAGCTGCACCAGACGCAGGGCCTTCTGCTTGTCGTGCAGGCTCTCGCGCAGCTGGCCGCTCAGCAGCACAGGGGTGCGGCTCCACAGGATGTCGTAGCGCAGCATCAGGGTGTCATGGTCGATGCCGCCATAATGGTAGAGCTCGACCGAATTGAGAAAGCGTCCCAGCTCCAGTTGCAACTGCATCAAGGCCCAGGAGACGTCATAGGTGTACTTCTCCATGACCCGGGTCGCATTCTGGATCTGCACCAGGCAGTAGAGGGTACTCCCGGTGAATGAGAGTATGGAGAGGTAGAGAATGAGCAATATCGGCCAACTCTTTCTTTTCACCCGCCCTCCCCCTCGTCAGTGCTGGATATCGATGGCACTCAGTTGCCAGATCATCATGTCGGTGAAGACAGACTGCTTGAGTTCCGGATATTGGTCCAAGGGTAGGATAAACCAAAGCGGTCCCTTGTCACGTACCCGCATGGTGATGCCGTCGTCCTGCCAGGCCAGTATGGGCTCGTATTGCTGCACCTTCTCCCAATCGACCTTGATCTGAAAACTGTTGAGGGCGGTCAGGGTCAGGGTCTTGCCCTTGGCATCGAGCGCCGCCAGCAGATCCGCCACCTTGGGTCCCTTGTAGTGATGGGGTTTGTCGACCCAGGGGTTGCTGGTGACTATCTCGTGCTGGGGCAGGGACTGGATGAGGGCAAGATCCAGCGCGACCCGGCCATCTTGCGCGTGCTCGGCCTGGACGTTGCCGGTCACGGTCAGGATGACGGGCCCCCTGGGCGCCTCCATGGCCATGACCGGGCTCATGAGACCGGCAAGCAGGGCGAAAACAACGAGTTTCATCATAGATACACCAATGATTTCATTATCAATATAACCAGTTTAACCGCAGTAAAAAAAACGGCCCGCCAATGCGAGCCGTTTGATGGCAAGGTGCGATTACATCATGCCGCCCATGCCACCCATGCCGCCCATATCCGGCATGGCAGGGGCATCTTTCTTCGGCAGTTCGGTGACCATGCACTCAGTGGTGATCATCAGACCGGCGATGGAAGAGGCGAACTGCAGCGCGGAGCGGGTGACCTTGGTCGGATCCAGGATCCCCATGGCCAGCATGTCGCCATACTGTTCGGAGTAAGCGTTGTAGCCGTAGTTGCCTTCACCGTTCTTCACGGCATTGGCGATGACGGAGGCCTCTTCACCGGCGTTGATGACGATCTGACGCAGCGGGGCTTCCATGGCGCGCAGGGCGACCTTGATACCCACGTTCTGATCTTCGTTGTCGCCACGCAGGCCAGTCAGCTTGGCGGCCACGCGCACCAAGGCGACACCACCACCGGCCACCACGCCTTCTTCCACGGCAGCGCGAGTGGCGTGCAGGGCATCGTCGACGCGGGCTTTCTTCTCTTTCATCTCGACTTCGGTGGCAGCGCCAACCTTGATCACGGCAACACCGCCGGCCAGCTTGGCCACGCGCTCTTGCAGCTTCTCGCGATCGTAATCGGAGGAGGTCTCTTCGATCTGCTGACGGATCTGAGCCACACGGCTCTCGATCAGGGCAGCATCACCCACGCCATCGATGATGGTGGTGTTCTCTTTGGTGATGACGATGCGCTTGGCGCGGCCCAGATCTTCCAGTGCCGCCTTCTCCAGCTCCATGCCCACCTCTTCGGAGATGACGGTACCGCCGGTCAGGATGGCGATATCTTGCAGCATGGCCTTGCGACGGTCACCGAAGCCAGGGGCCTTGACGGCGGCCACCTTGACGATGCCACGCATGGTGTTGACCACCAGGGTCGCCAGGGCTTCGCCTTCCACGTCTTCGGCGACGATCAGCAGGGGTTTGCCCGCCTTGGCCACGCCTTCCAGCACCGGCAGCATTTCGCGGATGTTGGAGACTTTCTTGTCCACCAGCAGGATGAAGGGGTCATCCAGCTCGACGGCGCCGGTTTCCGGCTTGTTGACGAAATAGGGGGAGAGGTAGCCACGGTCGAACTGCATGCCTTCCACCACGGCCAGCTCGTCTTCCAGGCCCTGGCCATCTTCGACTGTGATGACACCATCACGGCCGACCTTGTCCATGGCTTCGGCAATCAGCTTGCCCACTTTCTCGTCGGAGTTGGCGGAGATGGTACCGACCTGGGCGATGGCATTGCTGTCGGCGCAAGGCTGGGACAGGGTCTGCAGCTCGGCAACGGCGGCCACCACGGCCTTGTCGATACCACGCTTCAGATCCATGGGGTTCATGCCGGCGGCAACGGCCTTCAGGCCTTCGTTGACGATGGCCTGAGCCAGCACGGTGGCGGTGGTGGTGCCGTCACCGGCGGCGTCGTTCGCCTTGGAAGCGACTTCCTTGACCATCTGGGCGCCCATGTTCTGGAACTTGTCTTCCAGTTCGATTTCACGGGCGACGGAGACGCCATCCTTGGTGATGGTCGGGGCACCGAAGGACTTGTCCAGTACCACGTTGCGGCCTTTCGGGCCCAGGGTCACCTTGACGGCATCGGCCAGGATGTTGACGCCTTCCAGCATTTTGATGCGGGCTTCGTTGCCAAACTTAACTTCTTTAGCTGCCATGATTGTTGAATCCTTTAATCAATTCGGGGGAAGGAAAAATTACGCTTCGACGATCGCCAGGATGTCGGTCTCGGACAGGATCAGCACGTCCTGGCCGTCCAGCTTCTCGGTCTTGACGCCGTAACCTTCGTTGAAGATCACCTGGTCGCCGACCTTGACTGCGAGGGCTTTCACTTCGCCATTATCCAGAATTCGACCAGTCCCCACGGCCAGAACTTCACCACGGGTGGACTTCTGAGCCGCAGTACCAGTCAGGACGATACCGCCAGCGGATTTGGCTTCAGCCTCGATGCGCTTGATGATGACGCGGTCGTGCAGTGGACGAATTTTCATCGATAACTCTCCCAAAATGAGTCACTTTGTTACTTGAGGAATGGCCATTCCTGGCCAAATTGCATATGTCCCAGATGTGGGGCACTTATTCCGCCCCTTCAAGGGCGGATACAAAAAAAATTTTTTCACGTACTATGAACGCCTTCGATGGATAGCCGTGCCCCGTCATGGACCCGGGTTTGCCCCAGCGCAAACCAGACCTCAGTCCCCAGCCGTGAAGAGACGAGCCCTTGACCCGACCCAACCCCATGCTGACCGCCCCCATGCCCGCCGTTCTGCTGCGCATGACAGGTCCCATGATCCTCGGCATCGTCGCCATCCTGGCCTTCAACCTGATCGACACCTTCTTCATCGGCATGCTGGGCACCCAGGCACTGGCGGCCATCAGCTTCACCTTCCCGGTCACCTTCGTGATCACCTCCCTGGCCATGGGACTGGGGGCCGGGCTCAGCGCCGTGATCGGCCATACCCTGGGCCAGGGCAAGCACGAGGAGGCGGCCCACCTCACCACCGACAGCCTGTTTCTCGCCGTGGTGCTGGTCTGTGCCCTCGCCCTGCTGGGCGCCCTCACCATAGACCCGCTGTTTCGTCTGCTGGGGGCAGGGGAGGCGCTGATCGCCCTCATCCACGACTACATGTTGATCTGGTACCTGACGGTGCCCATGCTGGCGCTGCCCATGGTGGGCAATGCCGCCATTCGCGCCAGCGGGGACACCAAGACCCCCAGCCTGGTGATGGCGGTGGCCGGCCTGGTCAACGGGGTGCTGGATCCCCTGCTCATCTTCGGCATAGGCCCCTTCCCCGAATGGGGCATTCGCGGGGCGGCCATCGCCACCTCCCTCTCCTGGCTGATGGCCATGCTGGTCAGTCTCTACATATTGCGTCATCGGGAAGGCCTGCTGCGCTGGCGCCTCTCGCCCCGTCACGCCCTGCTGGCTCACTGGCGCGCCCTGCTCCAGGTGGCCGTGCCCGCATCGTTTACCAACATGCTCAATCCCCTGGCCAACGCCGTGCTGATGACCATCTTCGCCGGGCTGGGCACCGAGGTGGTGGCCGCCTACGGGGCGGCATCCCGGGTCGAGGCTTTGTTGCTGATCGTCATGATGGCGCTCTCCTCGGTGCTGGCGCCCTTCGTGTCCCAGAACTGCGGCGCGAGCAATCCGGCCAGGGCCAAGGCGGCGCTGCTGCTCTGCATGCGCTTCGCCCTGCTGTTCCAGCTCGCCATCTATGGCCTGACCTGGTTGCTCGCCCCCCTGATAGCCACCCTGTTCAGCGACAACCCCCAGGTGGTGCGCCTCATCGTCCTCTACCTGCATCTGGTGCCCATCGGCTACGGTTTTCAGGGCATGGTGATGCTGCTGGCCTCCTCCCTCAATGGGGTGCGGGCCTCCAGCATCTCTTTCCTGTTCAATGGCATGAGGCTGTTCTGCCTGTTGCTGCCCGGGGCCTGGCTCGGCGCCCGGCTGGGCGGGGAGGAGGGAGTCTATCTGGGCATACTGATCGCCAATCTGGTGGCAGGGTCTCTGGCCTGGTTTTATGCCCACCACCACTTCGAGCGGCTCTGCCGCCGCTAAGGCGGGGGCCGCGAAGCCATATGACAAACGGGGCCGCTGTTGCGGCCCCGTTGCGTCTCATCCTGTCCCAGCCGGGGCAAAGTCCCCGTCGGCGCGAGCATCACTCCTTGCGCTCGAACTCCCCCTCTATGGTGGTGCCGGGACGATCGTGCAGCCTGGGCTCCGGGGAGGTTCCAAAACCCTCCTGGGATGGGAAGCCCCCCATGGCCCCCTGCACCCTGACCCCCTTGACCAGCTTGTCGGCCAATCGACCCCGCAGCGGCGGCAGCAACAGCAGCAGCCCCAGCAGGTCGGTGACAAATCCCGGCACGATCAGCAGCAAGCCCGCCAGGGCGAGCAGCATGCCCCCCAGCAGTTCGCGGGCCGGCATCTCGCCCAGTTGCATCCGTTGCTGGGCCTCGAGCAGGGTCTTGAGCCCCTGCCGCCTCACCAGGGCGCTGCCCACCATGGCGGTCAGCACTATGAGTACCACGGTCGGCAGGGCGCCGATCACGGTCCCCACCTGGATCATGACGGTCAGCTCCAGCAGGGAGAGACCGATAAACAGCAGAAACAACTTACCCATGTTGACCTCGGTGCGGCTTGATAGAGATAGGCCAGTCCTGGCTGGCACTCGCCTTCTCCACCCTGTTCGGGTCAAAGAAACGGCATTCCTGTCCATTAGATGGGGGGGGATGCCTGCATCTTCAAGTCAAAGCGCGATCCACTCGTGATTTCAGGGAAAAATTCTGCTGACATGGCTGGGCGTCACGGCCCTGTTCTGTCACAGTAAATGGGTCAATTGCAACATCTGTTGAATAGCCGCAATAAATTTGAAAATCTCTCAAATTTAGTGATCTGCGTCTAGTTAGGATTACCCCCATTGGGGTAAAGTTGCCGACAGTAATTGGGGAGCCATTCCCCTACCGCCCCACTCGATGTGTGGTGCTTCAGGATGAGCCGTGCGCAAGGAACTCGCGACCACTCGGTGAGGATCATTTTCCATTTATCTGATTTCTGAGGCATGACAATGAGCGACATCAACAACGTCCGCATCGAAGAAGATCTGCTGGGCACCAAAGAAGTGTCCAATGAACTCTACTACGGCGTCCATACCCTGCGGGCGGTCGAAAACTTCAAGCTGAGCACTCAGAAAATTTCTGACGTTCCCGAGTTTGTCCGTGGCATGGTGCTGACCAAGAAGGCCGCCGCCCTCGCCAACGGCGAGCTGGGCACCATTCGTCCGGAAATCGCCGACAAGATAGTCGAAGCCTGCGACCTCATGCTCAACACCGGCAAGTGTTTCGACCAGTTCCCGATCGACGTCTACCAAGGCGGCGCCGGTACCTCGGTCAACATGAACACCAACGAAGTGCTGGCCAACATCGCCCTCGAAATCATGGGGCTGGAGAAGGGTCACTACGACGTCATCAACCCGAACGACCACGTCAACAAGTGCCAGTCCACCAACGATGCCTACCCGACCGGTTTCCGCGTCGCCGTGGTCAACAGCACGGACACCACCCTGGATGCCCTGGAAGATCTGATCACCGCCTTCGATGCCAAGGCCAAGGAGTTCAGCGGCGTGCTCAAGATGGGCCGCACCCAGCTGCAAGACGCCGTGCCCATGACCCTGGGTCAGGAGTTCCACGCCTTCGCCGTCACCCTGCGTGAAGAGATCAAGTCCATCAAGCGTTGCCAGGAGCTGCTGCTGGAGGTGAACCTGGGGGCCACCGCCATCGGGACCGGCCTCAACACCCCGCCCGAGTACTCCGCCCTGGCCATCCAGCGCCTGGCCGAGATCACCGGCCGCGCCTATGTGCCCGCCGAGGATCTGATCGAGGCGACCTCCGACTGCGGCGCCTACGTCATGCTGCACGGCGCCGTCAAGCGTCTGGCCATGAAGCTCTCCAAGATCTGCAACGACCTGCGTCTGCTCTCCTCCGGCCCGCGCACCGCGCTCAAAGAGATCAACCTGCCGGAGATGCAGGCTGGCTCCTCCATCATGCCGGCCAAGGTCAACCCGGTCATCCCGGAAGTGGTCAACCAGGCCTGCTTCAAGGTGTTTGGCAACGACGTCACCATCACCTTCGCCGCCGAGGCGGGTCAGCTGCAGCTGAACGTGATGGAGCCGGTGATTGGTCAGGCCATGTTCGAATCCCTGAGCCTGATGAAGAATGCCTGCATCTCCCTGCGCGAGAAGTGCGTGGAAGGCATCACCGCCAACCCGGAGATCTGTATGAACCACGTGCTCAACTCCATCGGCATCGTCACCTACCTCAACCCCTTCATCGGTCACCACGAAGGGGATATCGTCGGCAAGATCTGTGCCCAGACCGGCAAGAACGTCCGTGAAGTCGTGCTCGAGCGCGGCCTGCTGACCCCGGAACAGCTCGACGAGATCCTCTCCATCGACAACCTGATGAACCCGCAGTACAAGGCCAAACGCTTCCAGCGCGGCGCCACCGTATAAGCGAGTCAGGGCCGGGACACTCCCGGCCCTGAAAGCCATTTCCCGACGCGCAGGTTCACCCGGCCCATCGGGAAATGGCTTTATGCCAGAGCTCATTTTCAAAACTAAAAAATAACGGAGTGTTCACTATGATTGGAATCGAGTTGGCCGTCGTGCTCGGCGCTATCTATCTGGGGGCCAGAATAGGCAGCATAGGCATCGGCTTCGCCGGTGGCCTGGGGGTGCTGGTGCTGACCTGGGGGCTGGGCATGCAGATCCCGGGTGATCAGCTGGTCAGTTACATCCCCTGGGACGTGATCATGATCATCGCGTCCGTCATCTGCGCCATCGCCTGCATGCAGCTGGCCGGCGGCATGGACTACCTGGTCTCCCTGGCCGAGAAGGCCCTGCGCAAGAATCCCAAGCACATCACCTTCGCCGCCCCCGTGGTCACCTACCTGATGACCATGCTGGCCGGGACGGGTCACACCGCCTTCTCCACCCTGCCGGTGATCGCCGAGGTGGCCAAGGAGCAGGGCATTCGCCCCTCCCGCCCGCTCTCCATCGCCGTGATTGCCTCCCAGATCGCCATCACCGCCTCCCCCATCTCGGCGGCCGTGGTGGCCTTCTCCGGCATGCTGGAACCCTTTGGCGTCGACTACCTGACCCTGCTGGCCATCTGCATCCCCTCCAGCTTCCTGGCCTGCATCCTGGGCGCCTTCGTGGCGAACCTGATGGGCAAGCCGCTGGATCAGGATGAGGTCTATCTGGAGCGCAAGGCGAAAGGCCTGATCAAGCTGCGCGGTACCAGCCAGGTCGAGCTCAAGCCCTATGCCAAGCTCTCCGTTGGCATCTTCGTCGCCGCCATCGTCGCCGTCATGGCCTATGCCACCGCCATCTCAGGCAACGTGGGCCTGATTGCCCACCCGCCCATCCCCCGCGATGGCGCCATCATGGGCATCATGCTCGCCGCCGCCACCATCATGACCCTGGTATGCAAGCTGGACGCCACCCAGGTCACCAACATGCCCACCTTCAAGTCCGGTATGTCCGCCTGTATCTGCGTGCTGGGGGTGGCCTGGCTCGGCAACGTCTTCGTGAAGGGCAACATGGACACCATACAGATGGTGGCCGGCGATCTGCTCAACAACTACAGCTGGCTGCTGGCGGTGGTCTTGTTCTTCTCCTCCATGCTGCTCTACTCCCAGGGTGCCACCACCAAGGCTCTGATGCCGGCCGCCCTGGCACTGGGGGTCAGCCCGCTGACCGCGATTGCCTCCTTCGCCGCCGTGAGCGCCCTGTTCGTGCTGCCCACCTACCCGACCCTGCTGGCCGCGGTGGAAATGGACGACACCGGCTCCACCCGTATCGGCAAGGCGGTGTTCAATCACCCCTTCTTCGTACCGGGTGTCGCCACCATCGCCATGGCCGTGACCCTGGGCTTCTTCTTCGGCGGTCTCATGCTCTGACCCCGACACGCCCTGCTCTGAAAAAGCGGCCTGCGGGCCGCTTTTTCATGGCCGCCGCTCAGGCAAGACCCCCTGCAACGACACCGGCCGCATCAGCGGCCGGTCTCTTCTTGTCTCGCGCTCACGCCCGGAGCTGGGCCAGCTCCGGGCGGTGGGCGAAGCAGCGCGCCAGCAGCAACAGGGTCACCACGCCGACGGTGCCGAGCACCAGCCAGGGCAGCCAGGGCTGTCCCTGGGCCATGGCGTAGTCATGGAGCGCGCCCCCACCCACGTACCCCGTCATGCCCCCCAGGGCCAGGCCGAGCCGGCTGAAGCCCATGTAACTGCCCCGCGCGCTGGGGTGGGCCAGCCGGGTCATCAGGGTCTCCCGGGCCGGCTCCACTATGATGATGCCGAGATAGAAGCAGGCCAGCAGCACGAAGATCGCCTCCAGGCTGGTGGCAAACGCCACCAGGCCTATGCCGGTGGTCATCAGCAAGATGCCCGCCAGCAACCGGGTCTCCAGCCGGAAGTGGCGCTCGCCGTAACGGGCAAGGGGATAGAGCAGCGCCAGGGAGAGGGCCGCCTCCAGGCTGTACATCCAGCCCACCGCCGTGCTGCTGCCCGCCATCTGCTTGACCAGAATGGGGAAGATCAGCATCACCTGCACCCAGAGCGCATAGTAGCCGCTCAAGATCAGCACCACCCGGCAGAAGCCCTTGTCCGCCAACACCCGGCCGAGCCCGGCCTTGATCGGCGTGGGACGCAGGGAGATCCTGTAGGCGGGCAGGATCAGCCAGTTGCACAGGGCGGCGCAGACGAAGAGCCCCGCCCCCAGCAGGCAGACATATTCGAAGTCGAAGTTGAGCAGCCAGCTGCCGAGCAGGGCGCCGAGCACGGCCCCGGCGCTCTCCAGCATCATCAACAGCGAGATGTAACGCCCGCGCTGATGGGGACGGGTGAACTTGATGACCAGGGCCGCCCGTGGCGGATCGAACAGGCAGCCCCCGAGGCCTGAGACCACGCAGGAGAGGATCAGGGCCAGGCCGCTCTCGGCATAGGCCAGGCTGGCGAACCCCAGGGCCCGCAGCAGCATGCCGCCGACGATGAGCGGCCGCGCCCCGAAGCGATCGGCGAGCGACCCGCCGAAGATGCCGAGCCCCTGCTGGGTCAGCTGACGCAGGCCCAGGGCCAGCCCCACCACCCCGGCCGCCCAGCCAAGCTGATCGACGAACCTCAGGCTGATCATGGGCATCACCACGAAGAACCCCAGGATCACCAGCAAGGAATCCAATGCCAAGAACCAGCGTCCCAGCCGCCGCGCCCGCTCCACCATAGCCACCTCTGTCCCCAATTGATGCTGCTATTCTGCGAGGGGCAGAGATATAGTGGTAGCCGACAACTGGCTATATTTCATATTGGAAAATTTTATGGCTATGACGCTCGATGATCTGCAGCTGCTGCTGGATGTGGTCAACCGGGGCAGCTTCAGCAAGGCGGCCGCGGTGAGGGGCTGGTCGCAACCCATGGTGAGCCAGCGCATCGCCGTGCTGGAGCAGGCCCTCGGCCAGCCGCTGTTTCGCCGCCATCGCCGCGGTGCCACCCCCACCACGGCCTGCGAACAGTTTCTACCGGCGGTCAATACCGCCCTCGCCACCCTGGCGGCCGGCCAGCTCGCCCTGCAGGGCACGCCCCTGCTGCCACGCATCCGCCTCTCTTGCCTCCCCTCCCTCACTACTGTGGTGTTCGGCCCCCTGTTGCTGGCCCTGGTGGACGAGAGCTTCGAGATCCGCTGCAGCACGGATCACTCCGGCATCATCATGCAGGAGCTGCTGACCGGGGAGACGGATGTCGGCTTCATCCTCAAGTGCCCCGCCATCGCCGGCATCCAGCTCGAGCTGCTCTACCGCTCCCCCATCATAGCGGTGGCCTGTGCCACCCATCCCCTGGCCGGTCGCCAGGGGTTGACCCTGCAAGACATCGCCAACGAGCGCCTCGCCCCCCAGCAGTGGGGCACGGGCTGCGACGAGCTGCTGATCCAGCTGAGGCTGCTGCGCCAGGTGACCCGGCCCCTCCATGCCATCCAGCCCGCCAGCGCCGCCCGGGAGCTGGCTCTGGAGCACGGCTTCATCACCCTGATGCCCGCCCTGGCCATCGCCCGGGATCTGGAGTTCGGTCGCCTGGTGCAGCTGGATGTGACGGATCTGCCGCCGGATCACTGGGACGTCATGATGGCCTGGCGCGGTGGCAAGCGCCCCAACCCGGAGAAGGAGCGGGTGCTCGAGGCCGCCCGCACCCTGGCCCGGCGCTGGGCGGGGGACCTCACATAAAAAAGCGCCGGACCAGGCCGGCGCTCTTCTTCATCCCGTTCAGGCTCAGTAGCTGGCCTTGAGGGTCACGCCGGAGAAGGCGCTGTAACCGCTCAGCTGCACATGCCAGATCCCCGCCCTAGGGGCATTGAGGGTGCAGGTCTCGGTGTTGCCGCTCTGGTAGGGACGGCAGTCATAGCTGGTCGCCGTGGGCGCCGCGCCGAACTTCACGTAGAGATCCGCATCACCGCTGCCGCCACTGCTGGCGACCACCAGCTGGCTGCGACCGGCGGGCACCTCGACGGTGAAGTTCAGTTTGCCCCCCTTGGCGGCGGTGAGGTTGCTCATCGGCACCCCGTTTTGCAGCACGCTGCCCGGCGGGGGCGGGGTGGTGCCACAGCCGGCATTGACCCCGACCGCGCTGAAGGCGGCCGCCACGTCGCTCATGCTGTAACCGAGATCCGTGGCGGCCTTGGTCACGCCGCAGGCCCCCTGATCAAAGCTGGTGTTGGGACCCCAGTAGAGGCGGTTGGCCAGCACGAACACCTCGAACGCCTTGCGGGTGTTCCAGCCGCTGGTATTGGCCAGCAGGTAGAAGGCGCGGTTGTAGACCCCGGAGCTGTGGTGTACGTCCATGCCGTTGCGATAGTCGCTGGCATGGCCGATGGAGCTGCCGTCCCGGGTCGGATCCTCGAAGTAGCGCAGGGAGCCGTTGCCCTTGAAGATCTGGGCCCCCACCAGCCAGTCGTTGCTGCCCTTCATGTAGTTTTCCGCCGCCTCGCCCGCCATGTCCGAGAAGGCCTCGTTGATGCCGCCGGACTGGCCCGAGTAGACCAGCCCCGAGTTCTGCTCGGTGAAACCGTGGCTCACCTCGTGGGCGGCCACGTCCAGGCTCACCAGGGGGTGGAAGGTGGTGGCACCGTCGCCGAAGGTCATCTGGCTGCCGTCCCAGAAGGCGTTCTCGTAGTTGCGGCTGTAGTGCACCCGCATCTTGAGCTTGAAGCTCAGCGGCGCCGTGTTGTACCAGTTGCGGTACATGTCGAACACCACGTTGCCGAAGTAGTGGGCGTCGTTGAGGGGAGAGTAGGCGCCGTTGATCTCCTTGACCGTATTCTCCGGGCAGGTGAACTGGTGGACGGATCCCCCCGAGGTGCCATGGTTCATGTTGATGGTATCGACATGGGTGCTGCTCATGCGGCAGTTGGCATCGACCAGCAGGGGGCCGAAATCGGCACCATAGAAGTACTTCCCTGTCTTGATGTTGCCCCCGGGACCACCGGCGTTCTGGTGGTTGATCCCCTCCCAGCGCTTGAGCTCGGCGCCGCTGTTGGCATCCACCATCACGAAGGGGCGACTCGGCACTTCGCTCGCCGCCAGCCAGGAGACCAGGTAGACCAGCCGGGCCTGGCCCGCCTCATCCTGCACCACGAACAGCTTGACCCGCTCGTTGCTGCCCTTGGCCCCGGCGCGGGCCTTGGCCGCCGCGTCGGCGGGGGAGAGGCTGGCTTTCGGGCTGGCGAGATCGCCCTCGATCTGGCGCAGCATCTGACCGGACAGCTTGCTGACCTGGCCGCCGAGAGACTGCTCGGCCACCAGCACCTGACCCCAGACCGGGATCCCGTGCCAGGTCTGCTCATAGCGGACCCGCTGTTGACCATTGGGCAGGGTGACGGCCCGCACCTGGCGATACTCCCCCTCCCCTGCCAGTGCGCTCACTCCGGCCGCGCCACTCGGCGCCCCTTGCATGCCCGCGACCTGGGTGATGGTTACCTGCTCGGCCGCCAGGGCAATGCCGCCCCAGCAGGCCAGCGCGACGGCCACATAGACTCTGTTCATCTCAGCTTTCCTTAAAATCGATGATATGCCGGGCCACTCCCGGCGCCTCTAAGCTAGCGAGCGCCCGCCAGATTGCGCCCTGTCAAAACTGACAAGTCAGCACAAAGGGGTAGCAGGATCTGCTGATGCCCCCCTGGGGGGGGCCTGAAGGCGACCGACTCAGCATCTTGTGCCAGTGGCGGGGAGTCCGGGGCCAAATGCCCCCCCATATTCGGCGTATCTGTCACAGGGTCCCCATATGCTTCGCCGTACCGGTTCGCACACCGGCAGACGATGACGACCCCATGGCACTCCACGGGCCGATTGGCTACATTGGCACCACACAACGCGATGGCATGGATGGAGAGACCCTATGTTCACCTGGCAGCTGGATGACGAACTGGCGCTGATCTTCTTGCAGCCCGACATGGCGACCGAACTGTACGCCCTCTGTCGACAGAACCGGGATTACCTCGCCCAGTGGCTGCCCTGGCCTCCCCTCATCCAGCGCCACGACGACACGGCCACCTTCATCCGCCATGCCATCGAGGGGTTCGCCTGGGGCGAGTCCCTCACCACCGCCATCGAATATCAGGGGGATCTGGTCGGCATCATCAGCTACAACCGGATCGACCACAGCCTGGGCAAGGTGACCCTGGGTTACTGGCTGGCGGAGCGCTGGCAGGGCAACGGCATCGTCACGCGCGCCTGCCGCGCCCTCATCCATCATGCCTTCGAGGAGATGGTCATGGAGAAGGTGGAGATCAGTGCCGCCCTCGACAACGAACCGAGCCGGGCCCTGTGCGAGCGGCTCGGCATGCGTCAGGAGGGGGTAGTGCGCCGGGCCGAGCGGCTGGGGGACAGGGTGCTGGATCACGCCCTCTACGGCCTGCTGCGGGACGAATGGCTGCAGCAGAGGGATGCCTGATGGCCCTGCCTCACCTGACGACGGCGCGCACCCGGCTCACCGTGCTGCCCCCCGAGCGGGCGGATCTGATGCTCGACTATTACCTGCGCAACCGCCGGCACCTGGCCCCCTGGGAACCAAGACGTGACCCCGAGTTCTACACCCTGGCCTGCTGGTTCACCCGTCTGCGGGAGAGCTATGCCCAGTTCTTCGCAGGCCAGGCAGTCAACCTGGTGGCCCTCGACGGCAGCGGGGAGAGGGTGATCGCTACCTGCAACTTCACCAACATAGTCCATGGCATGTTCCAGGCCTGTCACCTGGGCTACTCGATCGATGAGGCCCACCAGGGCCAGGGGCTGATGCAGGAGGTGGTGCAGGGGGGAATCGACTACCTGTTCGGCGAGCTGGGGCTGCACCGCATCATGGCCAGCCACATGCCGGCCAATCTGCGCAGCGCCGCCCTGCTGGCCCGGCTCGGCTTCGAGCGGGAGGGGTATGCCCGCGACTACCTGATGATCAATGGCCGCTGGGAGGATCATGTGCTGACCGCCCTGCTCAACCCCGACTGGCGCGCCTCTGAGCGGGAGCAGCAATGAAAACGGGCCCGGGGAGATCCCCGGGCCCGTCTCTCAAGGCAGAGCCGGCTTAGTTGGCCTTGGCATCGCTCACGGCGGCTTCGACCTTGTCGGCGGCGTCGCTGGCGGCCTGCTCGACGGTGGCACCGGCTTCGCTGGCGGCTTGTTCTACTTTGGCAGCAACGTCAGCGGCAGGGGTCGCCGCTTCTTCTTTCTGACCACAGGCGGTCAACATCAGACCCAGGATACCGGCTACCAGTACTTTGTTCATGTGCATACCCTCAAGAAATTGGAGAGATGGCATCGTTGCCATCACAGGCATCTTGCCCCCTCTTCGATCAGCAATGAAAGGGAGCCAAGAGGCGCGCAGAATATAACCCCAACCCCGGACAATAGAAACGCGTATCACAATGATATTTTCTCACCCATTGGATAAATAAACCCGAATTAACGCGCTTTATTGACACAAATAATCAACAATAAACGATTTTGCGCACAACTTGCTCACTGTTCAGGCCAACTTCTCCCTCTTCTCGCCATCGAGGGTCAGGCCCCGCAGGGGCCTGGGCTCAGACAGCTTCTGACCGGATGGGCGGCACCAGGGGCAAAAACAAAGACGGGGGCCTGGGCCCCCGTCTTCTTCTACATCCCTCAGCCATTGACGCAGAGGCTGCGGCCACGGCGGGTCAGCAGCACCAGCAGAGGCGGCAGCAGCAGCCACATGTGCAGGGCAAGCTGATTGAGGGGGTCCGGCATCAGGGCCCCCGTGAGCCCGACCAGGGCACCGGCCCCGCTCATCTGGAGCAGGCCCAGCAGGGCGGCGGCGGTGCCGGCGCAGTGCCCGAAGGGGGCCAGCGCCATGCCGGCGGCAGCCCCCAGCACCATGGCGAACCCGATGCTGGAGAGGAATACCGGACCCATCATGGCCAGGGGATGGGGAATATGCTGCACCAGGGTCAGCATCAGGGCCGACAGGCAGATCACCAGCAAGCCGAGACGCAGGGTGCGCCTGGGGCCGACCCTGGCGATGAAGCGCGGTGCCAGGAAGCAGGTGGCGATATTGAGGACGGCATTGGCGGTGAACCAGTGGCTGAAGCCGTTCATGTCCAGTCCCAGCTTGACCATCAGCTGCACCGGCGCCGCCGTGACATAGGCCAGGATCACCGCCATCGCCAGCATGCAGAGGCTGGCATTGAACAGGAAGCTGGGGGAGCGCAGCACAGGGCTGTAACGCTCCCAGCTGATCAGGGCCCCCTCGCTGCGGGTCTCCTCGGGGCGGGTCTCCGGCATGCGCCACACCAGCCAGCAACCGACCAGGGCGGCATAACCCGCCATGAACCAGAAGTTCGCGGACCAGCCCGCCTGGGCGGTCAACCAGCCACCGAGCAGGGGGGCCAGCGCCGGGATGAAGCAGATGGCGCCGTTGAGATAGGAGATCATCTGGCCGCTCTTCTTGGGGCCATAGCTGTCACGCACCACGGAGAAGGCGGCGACCGAGGTGGCGCACGCGCCGAAGCCTTGCAGCACCCGGGCCAGCATCAGCTCCCCCAGGCTGGCGGCGAAGCTGGCCCCCAGGGCGCTCAGGCCATAGAGCAGCACGCCGCACAGGGCGATCGGCTTGCGGCCGTAGCGATCGGCCAGCGGCCCCACCAGCAGCTGCCCCAGTCCCATGCTGAACAAAAACCAGGTGATGGTGCCCTGCATCAGGGTCACGTCGGCCCCCAGTTGCTCGGCCATCTGCGGGATGGCCGGCAGATAGATGTCGATGGCCAGTGGGCTGAACAGCACCAAGAGCACGAGTAACAGGATCAGGGGCATGACTTACCTCATACGGGCCTGGGGAGGCCTAAGCTTACTGGAGTGGGGCGGCAGTCTACTGGCTCAGTGAAATGAACAGAAATGGTATTTACTCACCAATGTTATTCCATATGAGAAATCACTCCCCCACGACACCCGATCATCGCCTGGCTGGCGGACACCCGGAGGTCCCATGCCCCCTGTCATCTCCATCCCCGGTCGCACCCTGATCGTCGGGGATCTGCACGGCTGCCTGGCCCAGCTCAACCAGGCCCTGGCGCGCCTCGACTTTGATCCGGCGGCCGGGGACAGGCTCTGCTCGGTGGGGGATCTCATCGACCGGGGCGAAGAGAGCCCGGGCTGCCTGGCCCTGCTCGACCAGCCCTGGTTTCATGCGGTGCTCGGCAACCACGAGGCCATGCTGCACAGCGCCCTGACCTGCGCCGATCCCCAGGCCAGGGCGCACTGGCGTCGCAACGGGGGCGCCTGGTTTGATGCCCTCAGCCCCCGGGAACAGGCTGGGGTCCGGGCGCGGCTGCCCCAGCTGGCCCGCTTGCCCCTGGCCCTCACCCTGCAGACCGCCCTGGGTCGGCGCATCGGCCTGGTGCATGCCGATCCGGTGGCGGACGATTGGGATGCGCTCACCCCGGCTTTTCTGGCCAGACACAGGGAAACTCTCCTGTGGGAGCGCGGCCGCCTGCTGCGCCTGCTGCAAGACCCCGCCCTGCCCCAGACGCGGATCGCCCATGTCGATCTGGTGGTGATGGGCCACACCCCGCTGCGCGCCGGCTGGTGGCGCCACGGCAACCTCTGCTGGATAGACACGGGGGCCGTCTATGGCGGCGCGCTCACCCTGCTCGAGCCAGACGGCCTCACCCTGTGAGCGCCGGGCTGGCCGGCTTGGCGCGATCCGGCCCATCGCCCGCCCCCGGGCGCCACAAACTCGACAATTGCCCCTTTGATTGGCGCTGCCCTGCCCGTAGAATGCGCAGGTTATTTTTGCGGAGGTGCACGATGAACAAGCTTGTCCTGGCAACAGGAAACCAGAAGAAGGTCAAGGAATTGGCCGCCATGTTGGCCGACATGAAGATCCAGGTGATCCCCCAGAGCGAGTTTGCCGTGCCCGATGCCGACGAAACGGGCACCACCTTCGTCGAGAACGCCATCATCAAGGCGCGCCACGCCGCCCGCCTCACCGGCCTGCCCGCCGTGGCCGACGACTCCGGTCTGGAAGTGGATCTGCTCCATGGTCGCCCCGGGGTCTATTCCGCTCGCTTCGCCGGGGATCAGGCCAGCGACAGGGAGAACATCGACAAGCTGCTGACCGAGCTCAACGGCGCCCCCGACAACCTCAAGAGCGCCCGCTTCTGGTGCGTGCTGGTCTATATGCGCCACGCCGACGATCCCACCCCCATCATCTGTCAGGCGAGCTGGGAGGGGCTCATCCTGGATGCGCCCCGCGGTGAACAGGGCTTTGGCTATGACCCCGTCTTCTTCGTGCCCGACGAGGATTGCAGCGCCGCCCAGATGCCGAGCGAGCTCAAGAACCGCCTCAGCCACCGCGGCCAGGCTCTGGCCAAGCTCAAGGCCGCACTGGCGGCGACGCACTGAGTTCAGGCGCAGCGACAGACCCAGGTTTGCGTTGTCATCTACCGTTGTCATCTACAATGGGGGCCATCAGCCCCCGTTTGTTCGCTGAGCCCTGGTTCGACGAGCCCGTATCCTCATCTGCTACCAGGGCCAATCCATCGGCCCCTGTTTGATCATTGGAAGCCCCATGCTGCAACTGCCGCCCCTCTCCCTCTATATTCATGTGCCCTGGTGTGTCCAGAAGTGCCCCTACTGCGACTTCAACTCCCATGCCCAGAAGGGGGAGCTGCCGCACATGGAATATGTGGCCGCCCTGCTGGAGGATCTGAGCCAGGATCTCAAGTGGGCTCAGGGTCGGGCCCTCTCCTCCATCTTTATCGGCGGTGGCACGCCGAGTCTGCTCTCCGTGGAGGCGATGCAGGCGCTGCTGGACGGGGTGCGCTCGCGCATTCCTCTGATGACGAACTGCGAGATCACCATGGAGGCCAACCCGGGCACGGTGGAGGCGGACAAGTTCGCCGGCTTCCAGCGGGCCGGCATCAACCGCATCTCCATCGGGGTGCAGAGCTTCCAGCAAGACAAATTGACCCGGCTCGGCCGCATCCACGGCCCAGAGGAGGCGCGCAAGGCTGCCGCCCTGGCCCACGCCATCGCGCTGCCCACCTTCAACCTGGATCTGATGCACGGCCTGCCGGATCAGAGCCTGGACGATGCGCTTTACGACCTGCAGCAGGCCATCGACTGCGCGCCGCCCCATCTCTCCTGGTATCAGCTCACCATAGAGCCGAACACGGCGTTTGCCTCCAAGCCGCCCACCCTGCCCGATGACGACATCCTCTGGGACATCTATGAGCGGGGCCATGCCCTGCTCACCGCCCGGGGCTATCGTCAGTACGAGATCTCCGCCTACGCCAAGGAGGGTTACCAGTGCCACCACAACCTCAACTACTGGCGCTTTGGCGACTACTTGGGCATCGGCTGCGGCGCCCACGGCAAGGTGACGGATCTGGCGGGACAACAGGTGCTGCGCAGCGCCAAGGTCAAACACCCCAAGGGCTATCTGGATCCGGCGCGGGACTACCTCGACAGCCAGTGGCAGGTGGCGGCGGCGGATCTGCCGCTGGAGTACTTCATGAACCGCTTCCGCCTGTTCGAACCCGTGCCCAAGTGGGAGTTCGAAGCCTATACCGGCCTGCCCCTGGAGCGGGTCGAGACCATGCTCGACATCGCCCACAGCAAGGAGCTGATCGACGATCACGGGGATCACTGGCAACTGACGGCCCTGGGCCATCGTTACCTCAATGTGCTGCTCGAGCTCTTTATGGATGAATAAGCCGACGGGGCATCAAGGTCTGGCTTCACCACCAAAACAGAGAGGGTGCCCATGGCACCCTCTCTGTTTCAGTCATGCCTCGCGGCAGAAACCCGCTCAGCAGCAGACGTGGATCATCCGCTGTTGGCCGGGCTCCCACCGCTGGCCGTGCTTGGCCTTGCGCTGGTAACTCCCCTTGCCCTTCCTGCTCGGCTCGACCCGGCTGCGAAACAGCGGATCCGTCAGCAGCGCCTGCAGGTGGTTATCCTTGATCTCGCCCCGTCGATGGGCATAACCCGGCTCCCGGGTTGTCATCACAGACGCCATGCTGACGTCATCCTTCCTCTTCTTGGCCATGATGGCTCCTCATTGTCACGCTCTTCATTCAGGGGTTGAGGCAGCCTCGGCAGGCCGCGCCCGGCAACCCGAACCGGTCAAAAACCCGGCGATTCTGTCATTGAATCACCGCCGGGGCAAGGGGGTCGCCCCCCGTTCCCCAGACCCTATTCATGGCGATGATCGTGATGCTCGTGGCGGGACGGGGCGCCGGACTCCAGGGTCTCCAGGATGGCGCAGTGCTGCGCCGAGCGGGGGCCGCCGCAGCAGATGTCGGACAGCGCCCTCAGGTTCTCACGAAAGCGGGTCAGCTCCATTATCTTCTGCTCCACCTGTACCAGCTTGGCATCGGCCACCGCCTTCACCTCCTGGCAGGTCACGCTGGCCTTGTTGGTATCGAGGGCGAGCAGCTCGCCTATGTCCATCAGGGAGAAGCCCACCGACTTGGCGCGAATGATGAATTCGAGCCGCCGCCTGTCCTGCTCGCCATAGAGCCGATAGCCGGACTCGTTGCGAATGCTGGGGGCGATCAGCCCGCTCTTTTCGTAAAACCTCAGGGTGTCGGCCTTGACCCCGCACGCCTTGGCCAGCTCTCCAATCCGGTACATGTCTCCCCCTCAACCCGGCCTCCATGGGCCACCGTTATGAACCCAGGCTGTCAAAAAAATCCATTTGAAGCCAAACCTTGTCACTATCCCGCCTTTGCCACCAAATTGCCAGCCAAGGGCCGGAAACAACACAGGATCCCCCTGACCGCCTCGCCTTTACCCCTAACTCACTAAAAATAAAAACGTTTACCAATCAACCCAAGAAAAACGTTTAGCCCCTTGTGGCGCAAGGGGTTGCCGCGACAAAAAATCCACCACGGCTCACATTTTTTGTGTAGAATACGCGCCCACAAGAGAGCGCCGCACCAAGCGGGCATTTCCTAAACCACTCTTGCCCTCCCGGGCCCCAGAGTGGTTTGCGAAATACCCCCACATCCATTTATTTGGGGACTCTCTGTGTCATGGTGCTTACACAGCCTGCATGGAAGTCCCCGCACCCTGAGGACGATAGAGTGATGGAACAAGCCAGGCCCATTCGCCGTGCACTGCTGAGTGTTTCTGACAAGACCGGCATACTGGAATTTGCCAAGGCACTCAACGAGCGCGGCGTGGCTCTGCTCTCGACGGGCGGCACCGCCAAGCTGCTGGCCGACGCCGGCCTGCCGGTGACCGAGGTCTCCGACTACACGGGTTTCCCCGAGATGATGGACGGCCGGGTCAAGACCCTGCATCCCAAGGTTCACGGTGGCATCCTCGGCCGTCGCGACCAGGATGACGCCATCATGGCCCAGCACGCTATCTCCCCCATCGACATGGTCGTCGTCAACCTCTATCCCTTCGCCGCCACCGTGGCCAAGCCTGGTTGCACCCTGGCTGACGCCGTCGAGAACATCGACATCGGCGGCCCGACCATGGTGCGCTCCGCCGCCAAGAACCACAAGGATGTCACCATAGTCGTCAAGGCGGCCGATTACGCGCGCGTCATCGCCGAGATGGACGGCAACGGCAACAGCCTGACCTTGGCCACCCGCTTCGATCTGGCCATCGCCGCCTTCGAGCACACCGCCGCCTACGACGGCATGATCGCCAACTACTTCGGCACCCTGGTGCCCTCCTACGGCGACAACAAGGAAGGCGACGAGGAGTCCCGCTTCCCGCGCACCTTCAACGCCCAGTTCATCAAGAAGCAGGACATGCGCTACGGCGAGAACAGCCACCAGGCCGCCGCCTTCTACGCCGAAGAGCAGGCCGCACCGGGCTCGGTGGCCAGCGCCATCCAACTGCAGGGCAAGGCGCTCTCCTACAACAACATCGCCGACACCGACGCGGCGCTGGAGTGCGTGAAGGAGTTCAGTGAGCCGGCCTGCGTCATCGTCAAGCACGCCAACCCCTGCGGCGTCGCCATCGGCGGCGATCTGCTGGGTGCCTATGACCGCGCCTACCAGACCGACCCCACCTCGGCCTTTGGCGGCATCATCGCCTTCAACCGCGAACTGGATGGCGCCACCGCCGCCGCCATCGTCGCCCGCCAGTTCGTGGAGGTGATCATCGCCCCCAGCATCAGCCAGGCCGCCCGCGACGCCGTGGCCGCCAAGCAGAACGTGCGCCTGCTGGAATGCGGCCAGTGGACGGCGCCGGCGCAAGGGTTTGACCTCAAGCGCGTCAACGGCGGCCTGCTGGTGCAGGAGCGGGATCACGGCATGGTCACCCTGGGGGATCTGACCGTGGTCAGCAAGCGCCAGCCGACCGAAGCCGAGCTCAAAGACCTGCTGTTCTGCTGGAAGGTGGCCAAGTTCGTCAAGTCCAACGCCATCGTCTACGCCAAAGACGGCCAGACCATAGGCGTCGGCGCCGGCCAGATGAGCCGCGTCTACTCGGCCAAGATAGCCGGCATCAAGGCGGCCGATGAGGGGCTGACCGTGGCGGGTTCCGTCATGGCCTCCGACGCCTTCTTCCCGTTCCGCGACGGCATCGATGCCGCCGCCGCCGCAGGCATCTCCTGCGTCATCCAGCCCGGTGGCTCCATGCGCGACAGCGAGGTGATCGACGCCGCCGACGAACACGGCATGTGCATGGTGTTCACCGGCATGCGCCACTTCCGCCACTGATCATCAGAAGAGGGCTGCCCAGGCAGCCCTCTCGGATCCGACCCTGATCCCTATTCGAGAGCCCAGACATGAAAGTATTGGTAATTGGTAATGGCGGTCGCGAACACGCCCTGGCCTGGAAGGCCAAACAATCCCCCCTGGTGAGCCAGGTGTTCGTGGCCCCCGGCAATGCGGGCACCCGCCTCGAGCCGGGCGTCGAGAACGTCGCCATCGAGGCCACCGACATCCCGGCCCTGCTGGCCTTCGCCAAGGAGCAGCAGATAGGGCTGACCATAGTCGGCCCGGAAGCCCCCCTGGTGAAAGGGGTGGTGGATGCGTTTCGCGCCGAGGGGCAGACCATCTTCGGCCCCACCGCCGCCGCCGCCCAGTTGGAGGGCTCCAAGGCCTTCACCAAGGACTTCCTGGCGCGCCACGCCATCCCCACCGCCGCCTACCAGAACTTCACCGAGGTGGAGCCGGCCCTGGCCTACCTGCGCCAGCAGGGTGCCCCCATCGTCATCAAGGCCGACGGCCTGGCGGCCGGTAAAGGGGTGATCGTCGCCATGACCCTCGAAGAGGCCGAAGAGGCGGTGCGTGACATGCTCTCCGGCAACGCCTTCGGCGATGCCGGTGCCCGGGTGGTGATCGAGGAGTTCCTCACCGGCGAGGAGGCCAGCTTCATCGTCATGGTGGACGGCGAGCAGGTGCTGCCCATGGCCACCAGCCAGGATCACAAGCGGGTCGGCGATGGCGATACCGGTCTCAACACCGGTGGCATGGGGGCCTACTCCCCCGCGCCCGTGGTGACCGACCTGGTGCACCAGCGCGCCATGGAGCAGGTGATCATGCCGACGGTGCGCGGCATGGCCGCGGAAGGCAATCGCTATTCCGGCTTCCTCTACGCCGGCCTGATGATCGATGCCGAAGGCAACCCCAAGGTGATCGAGTTCAACTGCCGCTTCGGCGACCCCGAGACCCAGCCCATCATGCTGCGGATGCAGTCCGATCTGGTGGCACTCTGCCTCGCGGCCTGCGCCGGCGAGCTGGAAGGCCAGGAGGCCGTCTATGATCCCCGCGCCGCCATCGGTGTGGTGCTGGCGGCCGGCGGCTATCCCGGTGATTACGCCAAGGACTTGCCCATCAGCGGCCTGCCAGAAGAAGAGGTGCCGGGCGAGAAACTGTTCCATGCCGGCACCCGCTTCGAGGGCGACACCGTCGTCACCAGCGGCGGGCGCGTCCTGTGCGCTACCGCCCTCGGGGAGACGGTGGCCCAGGCCCAGGCCCGCGCCTACCAGTTGGCCGACCAGGTGCAGTGGCAGGGCGTCTTCTGCCGCCGGGACATCGGCTGGCGCGCCATCGCGCGCGAGCAGGGCGAGTAAGCGCCCATCCTCGAAGGGCCCGCCGCTGCGGGCCCTTCCATTTTTCCTACCTTCGCCCCTCAAGAAACCGCTTTCAGCCTTTGTCGTCGGATCGATGACGTTCTCTGCCGTTGAAAGCATTTTCACTCACACTTCTCAACTTATCCCCGCCCTTCTATTTTCACGCACCGCTATTTCATCAATGCTGATCAACCGAACGAGGATTGTTCGATGTCCGTTCGAAAAAGCGACTGTGACAGCCAATAACAAGATCGAAGGGAAAATCGTCATGCACACCACACTGTTTCGAACCGCCATCCTCGCCGCGGCACTGGGCTCATTGAGCCAGGCTGCCACGGCAGAAGGGGTCATGGTTCATCTGTTCCAATGGAAGTTCAACGACATCGCCAACGAGTGCGAACAGGTACTGGGTCCCAAGGGATTTGGCTCGGTGCAGATCACCCCGCCGGCGCAGCACAAGCAGGGCAGCGAGTACTGGTGGACCGTCTATCAACCGGTCAGCTTCAACAACTTCAACAGCTTGGGCGGCAGCGAGGCAGAGCTCAGGAGCATGGTAGCCCGCTGCAACGCGGCCGGGGTCAAGATCTACGCCGACGCCGTCTTCAACCAGCTGGCATCGGGCTCGGGCACCGCCACCGGCGGTGGCAGCTACCACTCGGGCCAGTTCCAGTATCCCCAGTTCGGTTACAACGACTTTCACCACAGCGGTGACATCAGCAACTACGGCGACAGCAACAACGTCTGGAACGGCGCCCTCTACGGCATGCCGGATCTGAAGACGGAGTCCCCCTATGTGCAGGATCAGATAGCCGGCTACATGAAAACCCTGCTCGGCTGGGGCGTGGCGGGCTTTCGCATCGATGCGGCCAAGCACATGCCCCCCGCCGATGTGAAGGCGATCCTCGACAAGGCGGGCAGCCCCAGGGCCTACCTGGAGGTGATAGGCGCAGGCGGCGAGTCCCCCGACATCCAGCCAGGCCGTTACACCTATGTCGACACCGTCACCGAGTTCAAGTACGGCACGGATCTCGCCGCCAACTTCAACGGCCAGATCAAGCAGCTCAAGACCCTGGGCGAGAGCTGGGGCCTGCTCCCATCCGGCAAGGCCTTCGTCTTCGTGGTCAACCACGACCGCGAGCGGGGCCACGGTGGCGGCGGCATGCTCACCTTCATGAGCGGCGCCCGCTACGAGCTGGCCAACACCTTCATGATGGCCTGGCCCTATGGCTGGAAGCAGGTGATGTCCGGCTATCGCTTCGAGGACATGGGCAAGTACGAGACCGACAAGGGGGCGCCCGCCAGCACACCGTGCAGCGATGGTCAGTGGAACTGTGAACAGCGCCGCCCCCAGATCATGAACATGGCCCTGTTCCACAACAGCACCCAAGGCCAGCCAGTCAGCCACTGGTGGGACAACGGCAACAACCAGATAGCCTTCGGTCGGGGGGACAAGGGCTTCGTCGCCATCAACAACGAGAGCGGCAGCCTGGTGGCCTCGGTGCAGACCGGCCTGCCGGCCGGCGAGTATTGCAACATCCTCAATGGCAACGACTACTGCAGCGGCACCTACATCCAGGTCGACGGCAGCGGCAAGGCCAGCCTGAACGTCCCCGCCATGAAGGCCGCCGCCATGGTCGCGGGCTGCACCAAGACCAGCCCCTGCGGTGGTTCAGTCCTGCCGGGCAACAAGTTCGGCAGCATGACCCTGCGCGGCACCCACAACGGCTGGGGTACCAGCCAGATGACGGTGGACGAGCAGCGCATCTGGTCCGCCATCGTCAACTTCAGCGGCGCGGGTGACGCCACCGGTGCCCAGCGCTTCAAGTTCGACGTCTTCGGCAACTGGACCGAGAGCTATGGCGACAACGAGGGGGACGGCATCGCCGACAAGGGCAGCGCCCAGGACATCCTGTTCAGCGGCGCGGGCAGCTACCGCATCGCCCTGAAGGAGAGCGATCTCAGCTACTCGATCACGGCCCTCGGCAGCAATCAGGCGCCGGTCGCCGCCCTCTCCCCCAAGACACTTAGCGTCAAGACAGGTGAGAGCGTGGTGTTCGATGCCTCCGCCTCCAGCGACGACGGCGGCGTGGTGAGCTACCTCTGGTCCAGCGGCGGTACCGGCGCCAGCGAGACGGTCCAGTTCGACACCCCTGGCACTCACACCGTCACCGTGACGGTCACCGATGCCGAGGGACTGACCGCCAGTGCCAGCGCCACCGTGACCGTCGCCGACGACAATGGCACCTACGCCAGCGCGCTGCCGAGCCTGCACTTTCGCGGCACCGCCAACGGCTGGGGATCCCTTGCCATGACCCTGGTCGCCGACAATCAGTGGCAGGCTCAGGTCACCTTCGACGGTCAGACCAACCAGCGCTTCAAGTTCGACGTCAAGGGGGACTGGAGCCAGAACTATGGCGACAGCAATCAGGATGGCGTGGCTGAGCAGGCAGGGGCCGACATCGCCACCCAGGTGACAGGCTCCTATCTGGTTCGTTTCAACGATCTGACCCTGCACTACAGCCTGAGTCCGATCGGCGGCGACGCTGCCAGTAACTTCCCCACGCTCAACCTGCGCGGCACTGTCAACGGCTGGGGCAACACGACCATGACCCTGGTCGGCGATCACCTGTGGCAGGCCAGCGTCGACTTCACCGGCGCCGGCGATGCCAATGGCGCTCAACGCTTCAAGTTTGACGTCAAGGGCGACTGGACCCAGGGCTATGGGGACAGCAATGGGGACGGTATCGCCGAGCCGGGCGGCGCAGACATAGGCACCCAGGCAAGGGGACCCCATCTGGTGCGCTTCAACGATCAGAGCCTCGCCTACAGCCTGCTCCCCCAGTAACAGGGCGCAGCCCCCCCATATACGAACATGACCAAGGGCCCCGCGGGGCCCTTCTTCCTGCTCGCAGCCCTGGGATCGCAGTCCCCGCCACTGGTCGCGGGCAGCGCACGCCAGGATGAACTCCACGGCCGGCAACTCGTGTCGCCCCGTCAACCCTCTGTCACCCTTTGTCACAAAAAAACCAACTATTCACAAACGGTTCACGGTACCTCGTGGCATCATGCAGGGTAAGAACCCAATAAAGGGTTCAATTGCAGCCCACGCATGTCGTTATCGAATAAGGAGATCCCATGTTGAATACCGTTCGCCCCCTGCTGCTGCCGCTGATGTTCGGCCTCTTCACCCTGCCCGCCCTGGCAGGTGATCTGGAGCAGCCGATGAAGAAGATGGGCTTCAACTACAAGCAGGCCACCAAGGCGAGCGATCCGGCCACCATGGAGAAGCACATCAACCAGATGCGCGCCGAGATCGACGAAGCCAAGACACGCCAGATGCCGACGGCCAAAAAGGAGAAGTTCCTGGAGGGCCTCACCGAGGTGCAGAGCGAGCTGGATGCCAGCCTGGCTGCCCTCAAGGCGGGTGACGAGGCCAAGGCCCGTGAGCACCTGGCCAAGGTGAATGATCTGAAGAAGGAGTACCACAAATATGCCAAGCAGAAAGGCTGACCCCTTTCGCTGGGATCCCCTGGTGCGTCTGACGCACTGGGGGCTGGCCATCGCCTGTATCGCCAACCTCTGGCTCAATGAGTCGGGGGAGCAGTGGCACGAGTGGCTGGGCTACCTTGCCATGTCCCTCATCGGTCTGCGCCTGCTGTGGGGGCTGACCCTGGCCAAAGGCGATGCCCGCCTGGGCGCCCTGCTCCCCAGCCGAGAGGACTTTCACCAGCAGGCGCGGGAGATGCGCGAGCGGCTGCCCGCCTCCCCCGGCCATCACGGCAGCGGCAAGCTGGCGGTCTGGGCCATCTGGCTGACCGTGCTCGCCACCGGCTTCACCGGCTGGTTTCAGAACACTGAACTGGGTTTCGAGCTGGAAGCCTATGACTGGCACACCTGGTGTACCTGGGGGCTGCAAGGCCTGATCGCCCTGCACCTGACGGCCCTGGTGTTCACCTCCTGGCGCCAGCGCAGCAATATGCTGCGGCGCATGCTGCCGGGCAAGGGGCACTGATCCCCCTTGCCAGCAAGACCAGGCGTGGTCAGACCCGCAGTGATGTCCCACAACAGACCCGCCCCCAAGGCGGGTCTGTTGCATTGGGGCTCGGCTCACGCCTCGTCCCTCACCACCCACATCAGGTTCAACGACTTGGGTTCGTCCGAACAGCCCGGCAGGCTCGCGCCATGACTCATGACATCGGGTGCAAGGAGAGCGGATGAGAGAACGGATGGCCCTCAAAGCGGAGGGGTGCATCGAGGAGGCCCGCCAGCATGGTCTGCGCCGCTGGGGCGAACGCCGCAGGATGCCGGCCATGACGAGGTGGCAAGCCTGCACGATCGACTCGGCCGCGAGCGGGAAGCCATTCCCCTCTATCACGAGCTGATCGCCCTGGGGCTGACCGGGGATACACTACGCGGTGCCTTGCTGGGGCTGAGGCTGGGCAGCTTCTGCCCTAGCCAGGGAGGCCCTGGAGCAAGGGTTGGCGCGGTTGCCACAGGCAGGGGGCGCGTCTTTCACGCCCTGGTCCATGACAATCTGGGTCGCCACAAGGAGGCGTGCGAGGCGCCGCTCGCTCTGCTGGTGCAAACCCCTCAGGATCCTGCGCTCATCCCGTGCGTGCGCCATGGCTCTCCACGTAGAGGATCCAGACAGGCACTGGTGAATACGCCAGAAGCGACAAGGCCGCTCATGATGAGCGGCCTTGTCTGAATGTGGTGGCCCCTGCCCGACTTGAACGGGCGACCAATCGATTATGAGTCGACTGCTCTAACCAACTGAGCTAAGGGGCCATATGTGTTGGTTTGCGGCGTGGATTATAGGGGATGGAAAAGCCCTAGTCCATAGCCATATCAATCACTTGGCGACATTTTGTCCATTCGATCCCCAAGTGCGTGATCCCCCTGACATAAATAAAACAAAGCCCCGCGTGGCGGGGCTTTGGGGAGGATAGCCGGGGGCAATGCCTCAGGACTACTCGTCCAGGAAGCTGCGCAGCACTTCCGAGCGGCTCGGGTGGCGCAGCTTGCGCAGGGCCTTGGCTTCGATCTGACGAATACGCTCACGGGTGACGTCAAACTGCTTGCCCACTTCCTCCAGGGTGTGGTCCGTGTTCATGTCGATCCCGAAACGCATCCGCAGCACCTTGGCTTCGCGGGCGGTCAGACCGGCCAGCACTTCGCGGGTGGCATTGCGCAGGCTCTCGCTGGTGGCCGCATCCGCCGGCAGGGCCAGCGTGGTATCTTCGATGAAGTCGCCCAGGTGGGAATCTTCATCATCACCGATGGGCGTCTCCATGGAGATGGGCTCCTTGGCGATCTTCAATACCTTGCGGATCTTGTCTTCCGGCATACCCATGCGCATGGCCAGCTCTTCCGGGTTCGGTTCACGACCCATCTCCTGCAGCATCTGACGGGAGATACGGTTGAGCTTGTTGATGGTCTCGATCATGTGCACCGGGATACGGATGGTACGGGCCTGATCCGCGATGGAGCGGGTAATGGCCTGACGGATCCACCAGGTGGCATAGGTCGAGAACTTGTAGCCACGACGGTATTCAAACTTGTCCACCGCCTTCATCAGACCTATGTTGCCCTCCTGGATCAGATCCAGGAACTGCAGACCACGGTTGGTGTACTTCTTGGCGATGGAGATAACCAGACGCAGGTTCGCCTCGACCATCTCTTTCTTGGCACGGCGGGCCTTGGCCTCACCTATGCTCATGCGACGGTTGATGTCCTTGATCTGGGCAATCGACAGGCCCGTCTCTTCCTCGATCTGCTGCAGCTTGCCGATGGCACGCAGCACGTCTTCGTCCATCTCCACCAGACGGGGAGACCAGGACTTGCCAGCCTGCTTCTGGTATTCGAACCAGGCAGTTTCGCACTCGTTGTTGGTGAAGGCAGCGACGAAGGTCTTCTTCGGCATCTTGGCCTGCTCAACGCAGAGCTTGAGAATGATCCTTTCCTGTACCCGCACACGCTCCATCATCTCGCGCATGTTGTTGACCAGACGGTCAAACTGCTTGGGCATCAGACGGAACTGACGGAACACGTCGGCCAGCTGGGCGATGGCGGCCTGGGTTTCGTCGTGGGCACGACCGTTGTTCTGGATGGAGAGGCGGGTGACTTCGTACTGGGCACGCAGTTCACCAAACTTCTCGCGAGCGACTTCGGGATCCGGACCACCGTCCCCATCGTCATCCGAGCTGTCGCCGTCTTCATCTTCGTCTTCGTCTTCGTCCTCATCTTCGTCGGCGAGGTCGTCTTCGCTGAGCTCGGAACCGATATGGGTCGCCGTCGGCGCCACATCATCGGCCTCGTTGGGATCGATGAAACCCGAGATGATGTCGGACAGACGCAGCTGTTCGGCTTCGAATTTATCGTACTGTTCAAGCAGATAAGTGATGGCTTCCGGGTACTCGGCCACCGAGCTCTGCACCTGGTTGATGCCGTCTTCGATACGCTTGGCGATATCGATTTCGCCTTCACGGGTCAGCAGTTCGACGGTGCCCATCTCCCGCATGTACATGCGGACCGGGTCCGTGGTGCGACCAATTTCAGATTCAACAGAGGCCAATGCTTGTGCCGCCGCTTCGGCGGCATCTTCGTCGGCGGTACCGCCTTCGGCCATGATAAGGTCATCGGCATCCGGTGCGTTTTCCACTACCTGGATACCCATGTCGTTGATCATCTGAATGATGTCTTCGATCTGATCAGAGTCAACGATCTCTTGAGGGAGGTGATCGTTCACCTCGGCATAAGTCAGGTAGCCCTGTTCTTTACCTTTGGCAACGAGGAGTTTAAGCTGAGACTGCGGGGTTTGCTCCATAGAACTCATCCGGTTGGTGTTGCTAGGTTGCGCGAGCGATGCGCTGGTGCGCAAATAGCCAATTCTAATAGAAAACCGCCAGACATGCTATGTCTGGTTGCGGCGTCGGTCTGAGAAACCCCTGCCCGCTTTGTTTGTCGGGGCCAGGTGGTTATAGGTTTTTGCATCTAATTCCCGTCGATTCGGGCAACCATGTTTATATTGGGACTAACCACTCAGATATCAAGCCCCAATGTCATTTCTTTTCTCATTCTGTACTTCCCGGATCAACATCATCAGCTCCTTGGTTTCCTCGGCGCTCAGTCCTTGCTGGGCCACCTTGGTCTGCAACTCTTCGATGCGCTGCTTCAAGAACTGGTTGATGAAGCCGACGAAGGTGTCTTGCAACTCGCCCAAGATATCCGGTTCACGCTCGAGCTGGATCTCGAACAAGTCGTGCATGGCCAACTGAGCCAGGATCTCTCCCTCTTTGGTACCACGCCAGTGTTCGAGCAATATCCCCGTGGTGATGCCGGGCTGGGCCAGGATCTGCTGGTGCAGTTTGAGCAGAAACCCAATTCCCTGCAACTTGAGCCCGGCCAGTTCCGGCATGGCGGGCAGTTCGGCGGTCACCCCGGGATACTGCACCATGAGCGCCAGCGCCCGGCGCAGAGGGGTCAGTTTGCCTCGCTGCGGCTTGGCCTGCTCCACCTTGGGCTGGCTATGACGGGCAAACAGCTCGGTAATACGCTGCCGATTCTCGCCCCAGCGCATCATGCTGGAGAGTCGGGTGATCAATCCCTCCCGGGTGAAGCCTTCCGGCACCCGGCGGATCAGCTCGGCAGCCTTGTTGGCCACCTCGAACTTGCCCGCCTCGCCGGTCAGGGCCGCATCCCGTGCGAGACGCTCGAACATGAAATCGGCGAAGGGTTGCGCCTCGTCCAGCAAATGCTCGAAGCCCTCCTTGCCAATCTGGCGCACCAGAGAATCGGGATCTTCGCCATCGGGCAGGAACACGAACTTGAGCTCGCGGCCATCCTGCAAGTGAGGTAGGGCATTGTCCAGCGCCCGCCATGCCGCTTCCCGACCGGCGTTGTCACCGTCGTAGCAGCAGACCACCTCGGCGGTGGTGCGAAACAGGGTATGGATATGGTCGCTGGTAGTGGCCGTGCCCAGCGCCGCCACCGCATAGTCGATCTCGTACTGACCGAGCGCCACCACATCCATGTAGCCCTCCACCACCAGGATCCGGCGAGGATCCTTGTGCGCCTGCTTCACCTCAAAGAGGCCGAACAGTTCGCGTCCCTTGTGGAAGATGGGGGTTTCCGGGGAGTTCAGATACTTGGGTGTCCCATCACCCAGCACTCGGCCACCGAAGCCGATGACCCGGCCTCGCTTGTCGCGGATGGGGAACATGATGCGATCGCGAAAACGGTCATAGCTGCCGGGGCCGCTGTCGCGGGGGATCAACATGCCGCCGGTGATAAGCAGCTGCTCGTGCTCCCGGCTGGTGCCAAAGCGGCGCCGCACCTGATCCCAATCCCCCGGGGCATAGCCTATGTTGAAACGCTTGACCACTTCGCCGGTGAGGCCACGCCCCTTGAGATACTCCACCGCGTGGCTGGCGCTCTTGAGGTGGCTCTCGTAGAAACGGGCGATCTGATTCATCAGCTCATAGAGATCCTTGCTGACGGCCGGTTGGGAATTGCCAGAGCCGCCCTGACTCTGCTCGCGAGGCACCTGCATACCTTGCATGCTGGCGAGCTCTTCGATGGCATCGGGGAATTCGAGGCCGTCATACTCCATGACAAAGCCGATGGCATTGCCGTGGGCGCCACAGCCGAAGCAGTGATAGAACTGCTTCTCCTGACTGACGGTGAAGGAAGGACTCTTTTCGTTATGGAAGGGGCAGCAGGCCTGATAATTCTTGCCGGCCTTTTTCAATCGCACCCGTGAGTCGACCAGCTCGACGATATCGGTACGAGCGAGCAGATCATCGATGAAGGATTGCGGGATCCTGCCTGCCATAACCATCCTGATTCATAAGGAGAAAAATAAAAAAGCCGCGCATTCCCAGGGAAGCACGGCTTCTTCGACCAACGAGAGCACAGCCTGTTACGCCAGGCGGGTTTTCACCAACGCGCTGACGGCGCCGACATCGGCACGCCCCTGAATGTTTGGCTTCAAGACAGCCATGACTTTGCCCATATCGGCCATGACGGCAGCACCGCTCTGGGCGATGGCTTGCTCTATCAGGGCATCAATTTCGGCAGCGGTCAGCTGTTGCGGCAGGAACTCCTGCAGCACCTGGATCTCGGCGGCTTCGACATCGGCGAGATCTTGGCGACCAGCGGCCTCATATTGGCTGATGGAATCACGGCGCTGTTTGACCATCTTGGTCACGACAGCGAGGATATCCTCATCATTGAGCTCAATACGGGAATCAATTTCACGCTGCTTGATCTCGGCCATCAACAAACGGATCGTCCCCAGGCGGGCCTTGTTCTTGGCCAGCATGGCGAGCTTTTGTTGATCCTTGAGCTGATCTTTCAGAGACACGGCTGAAACTCTAATTAGTACAGGCGGATACGACGAGCGTTTTCGCGAGACAGCTTCTTGGCGTGACGCTTGACGGCAGACGCTTTGGCACGCTTACGAATGGTAGTCGGCTTCTCGTAGAACTCACGGCTACGAACTTCAGACAGGATACCGGCCTTTTCGCAAGAACGCTTGAAGCGACGCAGAGCAACGTCAAACGGCTCATTTTCACGGACTTTGATTACTGGCATGTGCCTTTCACCTCAGTGATAAATTGTTAGCTGATCATCATTCGATCAGCATGTCTTAAAATGGTGCGAAATTATACTCTGGACAGGGAATGAAAGTAAACCCGCAGAGATCGCTCTGGTTTAAAAAACCCGCGAAGGTTACCATAGCCGTCTCATTTTAGCAGTGAAAATTTTTAGCAATGCGTGTATTGGGCATAGAGACATCCTGTGACGAAACCGGGATCGCGATCTTCGATGATCAAAAAGGGATCCTTTCCCATCAGTTATACAGCCAGGTCAAGCTGCATGCGGACTACGGTGGCGTCGTCCCCGAGCTCGCCAGCCGGGATCATGTCCGCAAGACGATCCCCTTGATCCAGGCCGCATTGCTAGAGGCAGGTCTGGGCAAGGATGACATAGACGGCATCGCCTACACGGCTGGACCGGGTCTGGTGGGGGCCATCCTGGTGGGCGCCACCATAGGGCGTTCCCTGGCCATGGCATGGGGCAAGCCTGCCGTGGCGGTGCATCATATGGAAGGCCATCTGCTGGCCCCCATGCTGGAAGAGCAGGCCCCCGAGTTCCCCTTCGTGGCGCTGCTGGTCTCCGGCGGCCACTCCATGCTGGTGCGGGTAGACGGCATCGGCCGCTATCAGCTGCTGGGTGAATCCATCGACGATGCCGCCGGCGAGGCGTTCGACAAGACCGCCAAGCTGATGGGTCTGGACTATCCTGGCGGTCCCCTGCTCTCCCGTCTGGCCGAGAAAGGCACCACGGGGCGTTTCCACTTCCCCCGCCCCATGACCGACAGGCCAGGTCTCGACATGAGCTTCTCCGGTCTCAAGACCTTTGCCGCCAACACCATAGCCGCCAACGGTGACGATGAGCAGACTCGCGCCGACATAGCCCGCGCCTTTGAAGATGCGGTGGTCGATACCCTGGCCATCAAGTGCCGCCGGGCCCTGAAAGAGACCGGGCTGAACCGCCTGGTTGTGGCCGGCGGCGTCAGTGCCAACCGCCATCTGCGCGCCCAGTTGGCCGAACTGATGGAGAGCCTCAAGGGTGAGGTGTTCTATCCGCGCACCGAGTATTGCACCGACAATGGCGCCATGATCGCCTATGCCGGCATGCAGCGCCTCAAGGCGGGGGTATTCGAACCGCTGGAGGTCAAGGCGGTGCCGCGCTGGCCGCTGGATACCCTTGCTCCCGTCTGAGCAGCATCATGAAGAAGGGGCCCGAGGGCCCCTTCTTGCATCCACCCATCTGACGATGGCGACGGGACAGCATCTGCCGGCCCCGGTTCGAGCCTCAATTACTGCGAAACAGGGCCTCGATGGAGAGCCCCTGGCCCACCATGATTTCCCGCAGCCGACGCAGTCCCTCGACCTGGATCTGGCGCACCCGCTCCCGGGTCAGGCCTATCTCAGCCCCGACATCCTCCAGGGTGGCGGGCTCGTAGCCAAGCAAGCCGAAACGACGTGCCAGCACCTCGCGTTGCTTGGGATTGAGCTCCTCCAACCAATGGACAATGCTGCTGCGCATGTCATCTTCCTGAGACTCCAGCTCGGGGCCCATGCCGCGCTCGTCTGAGAGCACATCCAGCAGGGCCTTGTCGCGATCGCCACCGATCGGCGTGTCGACCGAGGTGATCTTCTCGTTGAGCTTGAGCATGCGGTTGACGTCATCGACCGAACGATCCAGCGCGAAGGCGATGTCTTCGGCGGTCGGCTCATGGTCGAGGCGATGGGACAATTCACGGGCGGTACGCAGGTAAACGTTGAGTTCCTTGACCACGTGAATGGGCAGGCGAATGGTACGAGTCTGATTCATGATGGCTCGCTCTATGGTCTGGCGGATCCACCAGGTCGCATAGGTCGAGAAGCGAAACCCTCGTTCCGGGTCAAACTTTTCCACGGCGCGGATGAGGCCGAGGTTACCCTCTTCAATCAAATCGAGCAGCACCAGACCACGATTGTTGTAGCGTCTGGCAATCTTGACCACGAGGCGCAAGTTGGACTCAATCATGCGCTTGCGGGCCGCCTTGTCGCCGCGCAGGGCGCGACGGGCGTAATAGACCTCTTCCTCGGCGGTGAGCAAGGGAGAGAATCCTATCTCTCCCAGGTAGAGCTGGGTCGCATCCATCACCTTGTGCAGATCCGGTGCCAACAGCTCCTCGGAGATGACCTCCTCGGGCTCGGCTGCGACCGCCTCGACTACCTCCGCCTCTTCAACCTCCAGTTCCTCATCGAACTCTGCATCCTGCATAACCAATTGTTCTTGGCTCATGGTGTGTCTCCCTGACCTGAACCAGAGTTAGCACTACGCTCTGGGGTTAACGCTTTGGCAAGTATCCCATGGGATTGATCGACTTGCCTCGGTACCGGATTTCAAAGTGCAAGCGCACATCCGGCGCATCCGTGCTTCCCATATCGGCGATGACAGCGCCACCCTTGACCACATCCCCTTCCCGGACCCGCAACGCATCGTTGTGCGCATAGGCCGAGAGGTAGTCGTCGTCATGTTTGAGGATGACGAGCTTGCCATAGCCTCTCAAGGCACTTCCGGCATAGACCACTTTACCGCCGCTGGCCGCGTAGACGGGTTGCCCCTTCGTACCAGCTATGTCTATGCCCTTGTTCCCCTGCTCCGCAACAGAGAAGCCTTCCACAATGCGGCCCTTGGCGGGCCAATGCCAGGCGAGGTGCGATGAGGAGGCACTGTTATTGTTCTGCGTGACACTGTTGTTATTTTGTACTGCCGTGCCAGCGTATGCTTTTGACGCAGGCTGGGCAACGCTTTTATTGGTGACGAATGCACTGGTCGTACCTGAACTGGCCGTGGTCAGAGGACGACTGGTCGACGCCGTCACCACAGGCATGCTGGGCGCGGCCGTCCCGCCCACATTGAGGGTCTGGCCCACATTCAGGTTGTAGGGGGCGCTCAGGTTGTTGCGCTGTGCCAGGGTCTGATTGGAGACGCCAAACTGGCGGCCAATGCTGCTCAGGGTATCGCCACGGCGGACCTGATAGGTACGAGCGGTACCGCTGCTCATGCTGCCGGCGCTGATCGGCGCCAGGGCGGCGCCTCCATCCAGGCGCAGCACCTGACCAGGATAGATCCCGTAGGGGGGGCTGATGCCGTTGAGCCTGGCCAGGGAGGGAACGTCGTTGCCCGAGTTGAACGCGATGGAGTAGAGGGTATCGCCGCGCTTGACCGTGTAGCTTCGCCCCTGGATGTTCGGCTTGCTCGCACCAGCCTGCCGACTCGGCACGCCACGGACGAAACCATCATTGGACAGGCCCTGCACCGGGGCCGGCGTCGTGCTGGAGGAACAGGCCGCCAGCAAACCGGATAAGAGGGTGGCGGCGCACCCGCGCCATATATGCCCATTCATAGAGACATCCTCAACGACTAAACCAGAAATAGGCCGCCACGGCCAGGGCGATGCAGATCCAGCCGAGCACATCCACATAGTGCATCAGCTTGCGCTCCATCTTCTCCCCTCCCCAACGCATCAGGCCCGCCACCAGGAAGAAGCGCATGCCCCGCCCTATGATGGAGGTCACGATGAAGGGGAGGAGCGCCATATGGAGCAGACCTGCCGTGACGGTAAAGACCTTGTAGGGGATGGGGGTGAAGCTGGCAATGAAAATCACCCAGATGCCCCACTGCTCGAACCAGTGCTGGGCCAGGGCTATCTTGTCCTCATAACCGACGGAGACCACCATGGGTTGCACCACCGGCTCCCAGAGCGCATAGCCCAGGCCATAACCGACCACGGCCCCCAGCACGGAGAACAGGGTCGCCAGGGTGGCATAACGCCATGCCTTCTCCGGCTTGGCCAGCGCCATGGGCGCCAGCATGACATCGACCGGAATGGGCCAGAATACCGACTCGATGAAGGCGGTGATCGAGAGGTAATAGGGGGCATATTTATGGCGGGCCCATTGCATCACCAACACATACAGGCGAGAAAACAGCTTCACTCAACATCTCCGTCGACAAGGGGTACAAAACGCACCGGCTCCAGGACTCGACTGGTCAGCTGGGAGCCATTGCGCTCGATGAGTTGCAGGGTCTGATGACTGTCCCCTACCGGTAATATCATGCGGCCGCCATCGGCCAGTTGATCCGTCAGTGCGGTCGGCACTTCGCTTGCCGCCGCCGTGACCAGGATGGCATCGAAGGGGCCCTTGCTGGGCCAGCCGAGCCAGCCGTTGCCATGCTTGGCCGATACATTGTGCAGGTCCAGCTGCCTGAGCCTGCGCCTGGCCTGAAATTGCAGCGATTTTATCCGCTCCACCGTATAGACCCGCTCCACCAGATTGGCGAGCACGGCGGTCTGATAGCCGGATCCCGTCCCGATCTCCAGCACATGGGCGGGATCGTTTTGCATCAGCAGCTCTGTCATCCGCGCCACTATGTAGGGCTGGGAAATGGTCTGCCCCTGGCCGATGGGCAGGGCGGTATTGTCCCAGGCCTTGTGGGCCATGGCCTCATCCACGAACAGCTGACGCGGCACCTTGGCCAGGGCCGCGAGCACGCGAAAATCGCTGATCCCCTGGGCGATGAGTTGATTTAAAAGGCGTTGCACTATCACACCTTCATCCCTGCAGATCCAGCCATGCCCCCAGACCCGCCAGACTGTCGTAGGCAGTCATATCTATGGTCAGAGGGGTAATGGAGACATATCCCTGCTCGATGGCAGCGAAATCCGTGCCTTCTCCCGCATCCTGCTGGGATCCGGGCGGTCCTATCCAGTAGATGGGCTGACCCCGGGGATCCTCGCTGCGGATCACCGCCTCGGCCCGATGACGGTTGCCGAGCCGGGTGACCTTGATCCCCTTGATCTCGCCAAGGGGCAGGTCGGGCACATTGACGTTGAGGATCTGGTTGGCCGGCAGGGGAAACTGCATCAGGCCCTTCACCAGCTGCACCGCGTAATGGGCCGCCGAGGCGAAATGGGTCTTGCCCACCAGGGAGATGGCCAGGGAAGGGTAGCCCAGATGGCGCCCCTCGGTCGCCGCGGCGACCGTGCCCGAATAGATGACATCATCCCCCAGGTTGGCGCCATGATTGATCCCCGCCACCACCATGTCGGGCTCAGGGCTCAGCAGCTCGTTGACCGCCAGGTGCACGCAGTCGGTCGGCGTGCCCTTGACCGAGTGATAGCCGGTCTGCGGGATGCGACTGACCCGCAGCGGCACCTCCAGGGTCAGGGAGTGGCTCGCCCCGCTGCGGTTGCGATCCGGCGCCACCACTGTCACCTCGCCACAGGCGCGCAGCGCCTCGCTCAAGGCGTGGATCCCCTCGGCATGCACGCCGTCATCATTACTCACCAGAATGCGCATCTATGCCCTTCCTGAAACCATAAACAAGGCTTCCTGCCGCATCATCATGACTGAGCAGGTTGCACATCATTGCCATCCGCCTGGCCCGTGAAGCCATGGTCAGCCTCTTCGGCCAGCATCAGCTCGCGCACCAGGCTGGTGGCAAACGCCCCGGCCGGCAGGAAGAACGACAGGGTCAGCACCGCGTCATCCAGCTGCCAGCTCATCTGCTCCGGCTTGAGCAGCAGCGGACGCCTGTCCTGATCCAGCCCGGCCTTCTCCAGCCCTTCACACCACTCGCCGTAAGAGGCCAGCACCCCTTGCTCGAACTCGGCGGCGGCGCCCTGGCTCGCCAGTCGGCCACGGCCCCACTGGGGGGCGGTGAGCTGCACGTCGCCGGAGGCGAGCCGCGCCTCCAGCTCGGGAGTCACACTCTCTTCGCTGAAGATGGAGTGGCTGCCCTTGAGCATCAGGCAATCGCCGGCCAGCAGCCGATTGGCCAGCCCCTGCTCGATGCGGGCGCTGACGATGGCGTTGAACAGCATGCTGCGGGCGGCGGAGAGATAGAGGGAGCGCTTGTTGCGATCCTTGATGCGCTTGCCGGCGAACATCGCCTTGGCCGCCTCCAGGTTGTTGCCGCCACGACCGAAGCGCTGCTCGCCATAGTAATTGGGCACCCCCTGAGCGGCGATGGCCTGCAGCCGGGCTGTCAGTGTGTCTGCCTGCTCCAGGCCGGTGAGGCGCAGGGTGAAGTGGTTGCCCTTGAGGTAACCGACCCGCAGCTTCTTGTTGTGACGCTTGGCCTGCAGGATCTGGATGCTGTCGCTCTCGATGACCGACAGATCCGGCTCCCCCTTGCCCGGCAGATGGATGCCGAACCACTGCTCGGTCACCGCGTGGCGATCTTTGAGCCCCGCCCAGGTCACCGCATTGCGGTTGACCCCGGCCGCATCGGCCAGCAGGCCGGCGACCCAGGCGGTATTCTCGCCGGTTTTTCGCACCCGGACGAAGATATGCTCCCCCTCGCCGCAGGGTTCGAAGCCCAGATCCTCGACCACCATGAAGTCAGCGGCCTCGGCCTTGAGGATGCCACGGGCGGTGGGGGCGCCGTGCAGATATGCGAGTTGTTGCAGCATTATGTTCTTACCAATAAGACGACGGCTTCGGTGGCAATGCCTTCCTTGCGCCCCGTAAACCCGAGTTGTTCTGTGGTGGTCGCCTTGACGTTCACCCGGTTCAAATCACATTGCAGATCGGCGGCCAGTACGGCGCACATGGCGTCGATATGGGGCGCCATCTTGGGGGCCTGGGCGATGATGGTCACATCCAGGTTGCCGATGGCATAGCCCGCCTCTTGTACTCGGGCAAACACGTCCCGCAGCAGGATCCGGCTGTCGATATCCTTGAATTGCGCGGCAGTATCGGGGAAATGACGGCCGATGTCACCGGCGCCGATGGCCCCGAGCAGAGCGTCGCTCACCGCGTGCAGCACCACATCTCCATCTGAGTGGGCCAGCAGCCCCTGCTCATAGGGAATGGCGACCCCGCCCAGCATGCAGGGGCCCACCCCGCCAAACTTGTGCACGTCAAAACCATGTCCAATTCGCATCATGCCTGATCCCCCCTCAATACACAGAAATCTGTTTCATCAAAACCATGTCCAATGCGGATCATGCATGCCCCTCTGCGGGTCAATCGGGTCGCGCCAGCTGGCGCGCACTCTGTTGTTGTAAAAAGAGCTCGGCCAGGGAGAGATCTTCCGGTCGGGTCACCTTGATGTTGTCGGCGCGTCCCTCCACCATCCGCACCGGGAACCCGGCGCGCTCCATGGCGGAGGCCTCGTCCGTGATGGTGGCGCCCAGCGCCAGCCCCTCTTCCAGCGCCCGCTTCAGGGGGTCGGTGGGAAACATCTGCGGCGTCAGGGCATGCCACAAGCCGTCGCGATCGACGGTCGCCACTATGTTGCCCCTCTCATCGCTGCGCTTCATGGTGTCGCGCACCCGGCTGCCGAGGATGGCGCCGCCGCTCGCCATGGCGGCGGCGATCAGCTCATCGAGATCGCCATGGGTCAGGCAGGGGCGCGCCGCATCGTGCACCAGCACCCAAGGCCCCGTCGCCACATGGAGGGCATTGAGCACAGAGTAAGCCCGCTCCGCGCCGCCCTGGACCCGCAGGATGCGCAGATCCCTCGCCACGGACAGGGTCTCGAACCAGGTATCATGAGGCGCCAGTGCGACTATGACCTGGGCGATGGCAGGGTGGGTCAGGAGAACGCCCAGCGTGTGTTCCAGAATCGTCTTGCCTGCCAGCGGCAGATACTGCTTGGGGCAGGAGGCCCCCATGCGACTGCCGATGCCGGCGGCAGGCACCACGGCCGTCAGGCCAAGGGAAGCGCCTTCACTCATCCATGTCACCGTCGGCAGGCTCATCCTGCTTGTTCGGAATGATCCGGTAGAAGGTCTCCCCCTGCTTGATATAACCGAGATCGTTGCGCGCCAGCTCCTCGATCGCCTCAAGGCCGGATGTCAGATCGTCTATCTCGCGGTAAATCAAATTATTACGTTCCTTGAGCGCCTGATTGTCCTGCTCTTGCCGAGCGATGGCATCGGATCTCTCTTGGTAATCGGACAGGCCGTTTTTCCCCAGCCAGAGATGGTATTGCAGGCCTCCCAGCAGGAGGAACAGGATCAGGGTGAATAGCCGCATGCACTAGGTCTCCATCAAGCGGCTTAGTTTCCCATATTCGCGGGAAAGACAAAAGAAAGCAGACACATCCGCGCGCCGACCGGTATCGAAAAGCCGTGCGGCGCCCCCGGGAATGAAAAAACCCCGCCGAGGTGGCGGGGTTTTGAGCGGTGGAAGGAAGGCGGGAATTACGCCTGGCCTTTCACTTCTTTCAGACCGTTGAACGGAGCCTTGGCACCCAGGGCTTCTTCGATACGGATCAGCTGGTTGTACTTGGCAACACGGTCAGAACGGCTCATGGAACCGGTCTTGATCTGGCCAGCAGCGGTACCCACGGCCAGGTCGGCGATGGTCGCGTCTTCGGTCTCACCAGAGCGGTGGGAGATGACGGCGGTGTAGCCGGCGTCCTTGGCCATCTTGATGGCAGCCAGGGTTTCGGTCAGGGAGCCGATCTGGTTGAACTTGATCAGGATGGAGTTGGCGATGCCGTTGTCGATACCGCGCTTGAGGATCTTGGTGTTGGTAACGAACAGGTCATCACCCACGATCTGGATCTTCTTGCCCAGCTCGGCAGTCTGGTAGGCGAAGCCTTCCCAGTCAGATTCGTCCAGGCCATCTTCGATGGAGACGATCGGGAACTTGGTGGTCAGGTCGGCCAGGAAGTCGGTGAAACCGTTGGAGGTGAAGATGCGACCTTCGCCTTTCAGGTTGTACTCTTTCTTCTCTGCGTCGTAGAACTCGGACGCGGCGCAGTCCATGGCCAGGGTGATGTCGGTGCCCAGCTTGTAACCGGCAGCGGCAACGGCCTCGGCGATCACTTCCAGCGCTTCGGCGTTGGACTTCAGGTTGGGAGCGAAGCCACCCTCGTCACCGACGGCAGTGTTGTAGCCCTTGGACTTCAGCACCTTGGCCAGGTTGTGGAACACTTCGGCGCCCATGCGGACGGCCTCTTTCAGGGTCTTGGCGCCAACCGGCTGGATCATGAACTCCTGGATGTCGACGTTGTTGTCGGCGTGCTCACCACCGTTGATGATGTTCATCATGGGCAGCGGCATGGAGTAGACACCCGGGGTACCGTTCAGCTCGGCGATGTGGGCGTACAGCGGCAGGCCCTTGGCAGAAGCGGCGGCTTTGGCGTTGGCCAGGGAAACGGCCAGGATGGCGTTGGCGCCAAACTTGGATTTGTTCTCGGTGCCGTCGAGGTCGATCATGATCTGGTCGATAGCGGCCTGGTCCTTGGCATCTTTACCCAGCAGCGCCTGAGCGATCGGGCCGTTGACGGCTTCGAGCGCTTTGAGCACGCCTTTACCCAGGAAACGGCTCTTGTCGCCGTCACGCAGTTCCAGCGCTTCGCGGGAACCGGTGGACGCGCCAGACGGAGCGGCTGCCATACCAACAAAACCACCTTCCAGGTGAACTTCGGCCTCAACGGTCGGGTTACCACGGGAGTCGATGATTTCACGACCGATCACTTTAACGATCTTGGACATGTGTATTTCCTCAGGTTTCGTAAAAAAACAACAAAAATATGCCAAAAAAAGCGGCTGGGGCCCAGAGCCTCAACCGCATTTATTTTCAATTACTTCAAATTACGCTTCTGATACTCGCCTGCCGCCTTCACAAAACCGGCGAACAGGGCGTGGCCATCACGGGGAGTCGAGGTGAACTCCGGGTGGAACTGCGCCGCCACAAACCAAGGGTGATCCGGGATCTCGATAATTTCCACCAGCTTCTTGTCGGCGGAGAGACCGGTCACCTTCAGACCTGCTGCCTCGATCTGCGGCAGCAGCTTGTTGTTCACTTCATAGCGATGACGGTGACGCTCGTAAATGGTCGGGCTGCCGTACATCTGACGCACCTTGGAATCGTCCACCAGGTGGCAGAGCTGGGAGCCCAGACGCATGGTGCCGCCCAGATCGGACTTCTCGGTACGGGTTTCGACGTTGCCTTCTTCATCCACCCATTCGGTGATGAGGCCCACCACGGGATAGGCGCAATCTTTCTTGAATTCGGAGGAGTGAGCCCCTTCCAGACCCGCCACGTTGCGGGCAAACTCGATCAGTGCGACCTGCATGCCGAGGCAGATGCCGAGGTAGGGGATCTTGTTCTCACGGGCATAACGGGCCGCCAGGATCTTGCCTTCCACGCCGCGCTCGCCAAAGCCGCCCGGTACCAGGATGGCATCCAGACCTTCCAGCAGCTCTTCGCCGCGGGTCTCGATGTCCTGGGAGTCGATGTACTTGATGTGAACGGAGAGTCGATTCTTCAGGCCGCCGTGCTTGAGCGCCTCGTTGACGGACTTGTAAGCATCCGGCAGGGAGACATACTTGCCCACCATGCCGATGGTCACTTCCGCAGTCGGGTTGGCCTCTTCATAGATGACCTGTTCCCACTCGGACAAGTCTGCTTCCTTGCACTCCAGACCGAAGCGCTCGATGAAGTAGGTGTCCAGATTCTGGGACTTGAGCAGGGCCGGGATCTTGTAGATGGAGTCGACGTCCTTCATGGAGATGACGGCGCGCTCGGGCACGTTGCAGAACAGGGCGATCTTGGCGCGCTCAACGGCCGGGATGGCGCGGTCGGAGCGGCAGATCAGCACATCCGGCTGGATACCGATGGAGAGCAGTTCCTTGACGGAGTGCTGGGTCGGCTTGGTCTTCACCTCGCCGGCGGCGGCCAGGTAGGGAACCAGGGTCAGATGCATGAACATGGCGTTGTTGCGACCCACTTCCGCGGCCAGCTGGCGCAGGGCCTCGAGGAACGGCAGGGACTCGATGTCGCCCACGGTACCGCCCACTTCGACGATGGCCACCTGATGGCCCTCGGCACCGGCAATCACCCGCTCCTTGATGGCGTTGGTGATGTGCGGGATCACCTGGATGGTGGCACCCAGGTAGTCACCACGGCGCTCCTTGCGCAGCACGTCGGCATAGATGCGGCCGGTGGTGAAGTTGTTGCGGCGGGTCATCTTGGTGCGGATGAAGCGCTCGTAGTGGCCCAAGTCCAGATCGGTCTCGGCCCCGTCCTCGGTTACGAATACTTCACCGTGCTGGGTCGGGCTCATGGTGCCCGGATCCACGTTGATATAGGGGTCCAGTTTCATGATGGTCACATCCAGACCACGGGCTTCCAGAATGGCTGCCAGAGAAGCTGCGGCAATGCCTTTGCCGAGGGATGAAACAACGCCACCAGTTACAAAAATATATTTTGTCGTCATGCTGAACCTGAAAGAAGTTTAGGGATTTTTAAGGGGTGCTTCGGGGATGAAGCAGGACGGGGAAACAGTATACCAAAACCCCCTCTCCCAAACAATGAACAAAAATCTATCAGGCCCGCACGCCAGGCGCCTTGCGCCAAATCAACTTTGCTCGGTTTGCTTGGCTCTGTCCCAGGCCCCATCGAGTTTTTCCAGGGAACAATCGGTCATCTTGAGCCCTTCGGCGGCGATAAACTGCTCAACCTGACGAAAGCGGCGCTCGAACTTGGCATTGGCGCCCCGCAGCACCTGCTCCGGATCCTTGCCCAGATGGCGCACCAGGTTGACGGTGGCAAACAGCAGATCGCCGAGCTCGTCGCTCACCCGCGCCTCGTCCACGTCCGCCATCAGCGCCTCTTCCATCACCTCGTCCAGCTCCTCATGGATCTTGTTCACCACGGGGCCGAGCGTCTTCCAGTCGAAACCGACGCTGGCGCAGCGCTTCTGGATCTTGGCGGCCCGGGTCAGGGCCGGCAGCGAAAGGGGGATGTCGTCCAGCACGCTCTCTTGGTCCAGCGCAGCCCGCTCCTTGGCTTTCTCCGCCTCCCAGTTCACCTTCACCGCCTGCTCGTCGCCGAGCTCCGCATCGGCAAACACGTGGGGATGGCGGCGAATAAGCTTCTCGCTCACCGCATCGACGATGTCGGCGAAATCGAACAAGCCCCGCTCCTTGCCGAGCTGGGCATAGAACACCACCTGGAACAGCAAATCCCCGAGCTCCCCTTTCAGCCCCTGCCAATCCTGGGTTTCGATGGCGTCGGCCACTTCATAGGCCTCTTCCAGGGTGTGGGGCACTATGGTCTGGAAGCTCTGCTTGAGATCCCAGGGGCACCCCCCCTGGGGATCCCGCAGGCGAGCCATGATATCGAGCAGTTGTGGGAGGTCGTAACGTTGGGACATGGGATCTTCGCTTTCGATTCGTTCAAGAAGGGTCATGAAGAACAACCGGCCACGGGGGCCGGTCACTTTTAATCGGCGATCAGAGGCGCTTGGCGCTGATCACGTCGTTGAGCTGGCTGAGCTTGGCCAAGGCCCGGTTGAAGGCGTTGATGTTGTAGATCTCCAGCTCCATGTCGATCTCGGCGGTCTGATCCTTGACGTTGGAGCGCGAGCGCACCCCCATGACGTTGATCTTCTCGTTGGCGAGCACAGTGGTGATGTCTCGCAGCAGGCCGGATCTGTCATTGGAGAGGATGCGGATGGTCAGGCCATAGCCGCCGGAGTAGTTCTCCCCCCAGACCGCATCGATCAGGCGCTCCGGGTTGCGGCGCGACAGCTCCTTGAGCTGCTCGCAGTCGTCCCTGTGGATGGAGACGCCGCGCCCCATGGTGATGAAGCCCTGGATGGCATCCCCCGGGATCGGCTGGCAGCAGCGGGCGATGTGGGTCATCAGATTGCCCACCCCCTCCACTACGATGTGATCCTTGGGCTTGGGCCGGAACGGCGTATTGGCCTTCTGCTCCAGCTTCGCCAGCAGGCGGCGATCTTCCTCCTCCGCCGTCGGCTTGTTGTAGCGGGTGTCGAGGTAGTTGAGCAGCTGGTTGATGCGGATGTCGCCGCTGCCGATCCCCGCCAGCAGATCGTCGAGCTCCTCGGCATTGAATCGCTCCAGCACCACCTTGTCCACCTTGGAGAGGGTCAGATTGTGTCTGTCCAGCTCCTTGTCGAGCAGCTCCTTGCCGGCGGCGACATTCTTGTCCCGATCCAGCTTGCGAAACCAGGTGGCGACCTTGGCCCGGGCCCGGCTGGAGCGCAGGAAGCCGGCGTTCGGGTTCATCCAGTCGCGGCTCGGGTTCGGCTCCTTCTGAGTGATCACCTCCACCTGATCGCCGGTCTGCAGCGTGTAGGTGAAGGGCACGATGCGACCATCTATCTTGGTGCCGATGCAGCGGTGGCCGATCATGCTGTGAACGTGATAGGCAAAATCGAGCGGGGTGGCCCCCGCCGGCAGGTCGATGACGTCGCCTTTCGGCGTGAAGACATAGACCCGCTCCTCGAACACCTGACTGCGCAGATCCTCGAGCAGGGAGCCGCTCTCGGAGAGATCTTCCTGCCAGGCGAGCAGCTTGCGCAGCCACTCTATCTTGTCTTCGAAGTTGGTGGTCTTGCTGGCCTGGGCCCCTTCCTTGTAGCGCCAGTGCGCGGCGACACCGAGCTCGGCATCCTGGTGCATCTGGTCGGTACGGATCTGGATCTCCACCGCCTTGCCCTCGTTGCCCACCACCACGGTATGGATGGATTGATAACCATTGGGCTTGGGGTTGGCGACATAGTCGTCAAACTCGCGGGGAATGTGGTGGAAATGGGTGTGAACGATGCCGAGCGCCGCATAGCAGTCCTGCAGCCGCTTGGTGATGACCCGCACCGCGCGCACGTCGAACAGTTCGTTGAATTCCAGGTGCTTCTTCTGCATCTTGCGCCAGATGCTGTAGATGTGTTTCGGGCGGCCGTAGACTTCGGCCTCGACCCCGGCCTCGGCCAGGGCATCGCGCAGGGACTGCACGAACTCGCGGATATAGCGCTCCCGATCGAGTCGCTTCTCGTCGAGCTGTTTGGCGATCTGCTTGTAGGTCTCCGGGTGCAGGTAGCGAAAGGCGAGATCCTCGAGCTCCCACTTGAGCTGACCTATGCCGAGCCGGTTGGCCAGCGGTGCATAGATGTTGGTGATCTCCTGGGCCATCAGCACCCGGGTCTCCTCATCAGCCAGCTTGGCCTCTCGCAGGCAGGCGATCCGCTCCGCCAGCTTGATCACCACGGCGCGCACATCTTCCACCATGGCGAGCAGCATGCGCCGCACATTGTCCACCTGCTCCGGGGAGGTCTCGCTGCGATGCAGGGTCTGCAGGGAGCGGATGGCCTCCATCTCCAGCACCCCTTCCACCAGCTTGGCGATCTTGGAGCCAAAGTCCTCCTCCATGCGGGCGGCCGGGATCAGGCCCGCCTCGACGAAGGGGTAGAGGATGGCCGCCTTGAGGGTGGCGACATCCATGTTGAGCATCATCAGGATGCCCACCATCTCCACACCGCGCACCAGCAGGCGAGAGGTGAGCGCCTCCTCCCCCTGGCTCACGCAATACTGGTATGCGGTTCGCAGCTGATCCTTTTCAGCCTCACCGAGGGAGAGGGAACTGACCCACTCATCCAGGGTGAAGTTGTCTTTCAAGTGAATATCGCGAACCGCAACCATGGTATCAATCCTTAATTGTTGGGACCCGGGCGAACCCGACCCCGCACTTTGACGAGACTCGCCTCAAATGGGGACGCAACAACCCAATTTCAAGCCGGCGTAGCGGCCGATCTCGGTTGTTCTCCCCGGCGAGGCATCAGATTACTGCAATCACCCCAGCTCGAACAACGCCATGGATTCGAGATGACCGGTATGGGGGAACATGTCCAGCATGCCCAGACGGGTCAGCTTGTAGCCCCCCTCCACCAGCACCTTGCTGTCCCGGGCCAGGGTGACCGGATTGCAGGAGACGTAGACCACCCGCCTGGGGGAAAGTTTCACGACATGGTCCATCACCTCCAGCGCACCGGGGCGCGCGGGATCCAGCAGCACCAGATCGAACCCTTCCCGGGCCCAGGACATGCCGGCGATGTCGCCGCTCAAATCCGCCTTGTAGAAGCGGGCATTGTCGATGCCATTGCGCTTTGCGTTCTGGCTGGCCCGGGCCACCATGGCCAGATCCCCTTCCACCCCGACCACCTCCCTGGCCTTGCGCGCCAGGGGCAGGGTGAAGTTGCCGATGCCGCAGAACAGATCCAGCACCTTGTCCCCGACGCCGACCCCAAGCCAGTCGATGGCCTGGGCCACCATGGCCTGGTTGATGCCGCCATTGATCTGGATGAAGTCAGCGGGAGCAAATGCAAGAGTCAGGCCATCCAAGGAGTAAGCGGGCTCAAACTGCTGGCTCAGGGGCTCGATACGCTCATCGGCCGCCTGCAGATAGAGGTCTATCCCCTGAGCCTGCGCAAACGCCACCAGCAGGGCGCGATCCGCCTCGTTGGGGCGACCGGTATGGCGCAGCAGCATCAGGATCCCCTGCTCGGCCTGGATGAGCTCCACATGACCCAGCTCACGCTGGCTCTTGAGGCGGTTGAGACACTCGCGCAGCGGCGTGATCAGGGCCGAGAGCGGATCGACCAGCACGGGGCAAGCCCCTATCTCCACCAGGTCGCTGGATTGGCGACGGCGAAAGCCGACCCGAGTGCAGCGGCCGTTCTTGTCAAACTTGATGGCCAGCCGGCAGACCCGGCGATAGGCGCGGGATCCCCCGGTCAGCACGGGTGCGAGGGCCGGCGCCTGGATGTTGCCCAGGCGCTCGAACAGGCTGACCAGTCCGGCCTGCTTGGCCGCTTGCTGATCGGCCTGGGACATGTGCTGGGCATTGCAGCCACCACATTCGCGGTAATGGGCGCAGAACGGAGAGATGCGGTTGTCGGCCGGCAGCACCACCTGCTGCAGGGCGCCGTGGCCATAGTGCTTCTTGTCATCGACGATGCGAGCCTTGACCCGCTCGCCGGGTAGCGCCCCTTCGACGAAGATGGCCTTGCCCTGATGGCGGCCGATGCCGACGCAGTGATGGTCCAGACTGTCTACCGTAAATTCAATGCGTTGGGGCTGGGTGGATTTCTTTTGGGGCTTGAAAAACTGGGCCATAAAACTTGGTGCCTATAGGTGGCTATGTCATGATTGTGGAATCTGCAGCAGGCTATTGTCCCACAAGAATAATAGTATGACCAAATACGGCCTGAGAGCCCGCCCCCGCTCATTCACCCTATTGTCCACCCTGCTCACCGGGGGATCTCTCCCATGACCCAAGGCAGCCTGCAGGCACACGCTCGTCCGTTGACACCCTTGCTAACCCTGTTCATCGTGGGGGCTCTCCCATGACCCGATACCACCTGCGGGCACGCGCTCGTTCGTTGACACCCTTGCCAGCCCTGTTCATCGTGGGGGCTCTCCCATGACCCGATACCACCTGCGGGCACGCGCTCGTTCGTTGACCCCCTTGCCAGCCCTGTTCATCGTGGGATCTTTCGCATGACCCGATACCACCTGCAGGCACGCGCCCGTCCGTTGGCCCCCTTGCCAACCCTGTTCATCGGGGGGGCTCTCCAATGACCAAATACGGCCTGCGGGCACGGGTGCTTGCCTTCACCATTTTGCCGACCCTGATCATCGGCGGCCTGATGGCCGGTTATTTCACCTTCCACCGTTATCAGCAGCTGGAAAACAACCTCATCGATCAGGGGATCAACATCATAGAGCCCCTGGCGATCGCCAGCGAATACGGCATGACCCAGCACAGCCGCGAGTCGCTCAAGCGGCTGATCGGCCTGACCCACCGCAAGAACTCGCCGCTCATCAAGTCCATCGCCGTCTTCACCCAGGACAACCAGTTGTTCGTGACGTCCAACTACCATCGCGACTTCACCCGGCTGCGGCTGCCGGATGGCCGCCCCATCCCAGAGCTGACCAGCGTCAGCCGCTATGGCGACGACATCATATTGCGCACCCCGATCCAGGCCGAGACCAGCCTGGACGGCTTCCCCCTGCCCAGCGATCTCGATCCCCCCGTCATCGGCTACATCTCGATGCAGATGACCATGGACAGGGCCATGATACTGCAGTACCGCGACACCTTCTTCGCGGTGATCATGGTGCTGATCGGCATCGCCGTCAGCGCCCTGTTCGGCTTTCGCCTGGTCAAGAGCGTGACCCAGCCCATCACCGACATGGTGAAGGCGGTGCACAAGATCAGGGAAGGGCGCCTCGATACCCGGGTCAGCGGCCAGCTCACCGGCGAGCTGGACATGCTGAAAAACGGCATCAACGCCATGGCCAAGGCGCTCTCCGAATACCACGAGGAGATGCAGCAGAACATCGATCAGGCCACCTCGGATCTGCGGGAGACCCTCGAACAGATAGAGATCCAGAACGTCGAGCTCGACATGGCCAAGAAGCGGGCCCAGGAGGCGGCCAGAGTCAAATCCGAATTTCTGGCCAACATGTCCCACGAGCTGCGCACCCCCCTCAACGGCGTCATCGGTTTCACCCGTCAGCTGCTCAAGACGGCGCTGACCCCGAGCCAGACCGACTACATGCAGACCATAGAGAAGTCGGCCCGCAACCTGCTCAGCATCATCAACGACATCCTCGACTTCTCCAAGCTGGAGGCGGGCAAGCTGCAGCTGGAGCACATCCCCTTCAGCCTGCGTGACACCCTCAACGAGACCATGCACCTGCTGGGACCGAGCGCCCACGACAAGCAGCTGGAGCTCTCATTGCGGGTCGATGCCGAGGTGCCGGACCACCTCACCGGCGATCCCATGCGCCTGCAGCAGGTGATCACCAACCTGGCCGGCAACGCCATCAAGTTCACAGAACAGGGCAACGTGGACGTCCACATCAGCCAGAGCGGCCCCCTGCACCAGGGCAAGTGCCGCCTCAATGTGCAGATCCGCGACACCGGCATCGGCATCTCGCCAGATCAGCAACGCCAACTGTTCCAGGCCTTCAACCAGGCGGACTCCTCCATCTCCCGCCGCTACGGCGGCACAGGGCTCGGCCTGGTCATCACCCAGAAGCTGGTACAGCAGATGGGCGGCCTCATCCGCTTCGAGTCCGAACTCGGCCAGGGATCCGTATTCACCTTCAGCCTGGATCTCGAGGTCTCCCTGCTGCCCCAGGCGGATCAGCTGCCGCTGGATCGCATCCGGGGCCGCCGGGTCTGGCTGCTGGAGCCGGATCCCTTCACCCGGGCCGCCCTCTGCGCCCTGCTGGAGGAGTGGCGGCTGGATGTCAGCCTAGTCGAGCCCGATGCCCCCTGGCCCGCCATCGCCGACCAGGACATGGTGCTGATCGGCAGCAGCCAGCGCCACGGCCCCGAATCCGTGCTGGCTCGGCTCGATGGCCTCAAGGGACGGCAGAACCGCATCGTGCTGCTCAGCAGTCACGAGCCGGCCCTCTATGAGGAGATGCACCAACATGGGGCCCTGCATTGTCTCTCCAAGCCCATCAATCACCGCAAACTGCTGCACGCCCTGCTCTCCCCCGAGGCGACCAAGAACGAGCTGCTGCCCGCCCCCCAGCCGCGCCATATCGAAGACATACGGGTGCTGGCGGTGGACGACAATGCCGCCAACCTCAAGCTCATCGCCGCCATGCTCAAGGAGATGGTGAGCCAGGTGGTGGTGTGCAAGAACGGCAAGGAGGCGGTCCATCAGGCCCAGAATCAGGGCTTTGACATTATCTTCATGGACATACAGATGCCCATCATGGATGGCATCAGCGCCACCCAGGCCATTCGCAGCCAGTCTCTCAATACCGAGACCCCCATAGTCGCGGTTACCGCCCATGCCATCCCGGGCGAGCGGGAGCGGCTGATCCGCCAGGGCATGGACGACTACCTGGCCAAGCCCATCGACGAGGCCATGCTGGCCCAGCTCATCAAGGACTTCGCCCATCGCCGCCACCAGAGCAGCGGTCCCCAGCAGATAGACTGGACCCTGGCGGTGCGCCAGGCCGCCAGCAAGCCGGAGCTGGCCCAGGAGATGCTGACCATGCTGCTCATCAGCTTCGACGAGGTGGACCCCCTGCTCGAGGCCGCCATCCGGGGCGAGGCCCCCTCCCAGGAGGTACTGGATCAGCTGCACCGCCTCAACGGTGGCTGCGCCTACTCAGGGGTGCCCGGCCTGCAGCGACTGCTCTCCCAGCTGGAGCAGCAGCTGCGCGATGGCGTCGCCGTCGCCGAGCTCGAGCCCGAACTGCTGGAGTTGCAGGATGCCATCGAACAGGTGCGGGCCGAGGCGCCCCGCTACCTTTAGCCAAGAGGCTGCCGGGCGGCGCTTTTTCTGACGCCACCCCCGCCAAGTGATACAGTTGCCCGCTTTTACAGGAGTCACCATGACCAACAACGATATACTGCGTCGCCTGCGCTACGCCCTCAACATCAGCAACGACCAGATGGTCGAGATGTTTGCCAAAGGCAATCTGCCGGTCACCCACGCCCAGCTGCACAGCTGGCTGATGAAGGAAGCCGAAGAAGGAGAAGTGCAGGAAGCGGGCTTTGCCGCCTGCCCGGACTCGGCTCTCAGCCAGTTTCTCGACGGCATGATCGCCGTGCGCCGCGGCGTGAAAGAAGACGCGCCGCCCCAGCAGATCCCCAACCGGATCAACAACAACCTCATCCTGAGAAAGCTGCGCATCGCCTTGAACTTCAAGGAAGAGGATATGCTGGCCACCCTCAAGGCCGCCGACTTCAAGCTCTCCAAGTCCGAGCTGAGCGCCCTGTTTCGCGCCAAGGATCACAAGCACTACCAGGACTGCGGGGATCAGATCCTGCGCAACTTCCTGCTCGGCCTGACCGCACAACTGCGCGGCTGAGCCATGGCCGCGCCGTCGCACCTCCCCCTGCATCGGCCCCCCGGCCGAGAGGGGAGCGCGGCGCGGCGCCCCTCCCTTGGCTGGGCCCTGCTCCTGCTGGCCAGCCTCGCCCTCCAGGGCTGCCAGCCCGCCAGTTACCGCCTCGATCACCGCCATCACAGTGCCAGCCAGGATGATCGCATCGCCTTCATCATCCTCCATTACACGGACGAGGATGACGCCAACTCCCTGCGCCTGCTGACCCGCGCCCGCCACAAGGTGAGCGCCCACTATCTGGTGCCCCGTGAGCCGGCCCGCTCTCCCCTGCCCGTCTATCAGCTGGTGCCGGACAGCCAGCGCGCCTGGCATGCGGGGCGCAGCCGCTGGCATCACCAGGCCGGGCTCAATGCCAGCTCCCTGGGCATAGAGATAGTCAACCTGGGCTACGATGCCAGGGAAACGCACCTGGCCATCGATCGCCGTCACTGGCAGCCGTTCACCGAGCCCCAGATCGCCGCCGTGGGCGAGCTGGTGCGAGACCTCGCCGCCCGCTACCGGATAGCACCGACCCAGGTGCTGGCCCACAGCGACGTGGCGCCGACCCGCAAGCTGGATCCGGGTCCCCGCTTCCCCTGGCGACGGCTCCACTTCGAATACGGCGTCGGCGCCTGGCCCGATGAGTCCCGGGTTGCCGCCCTGCGCGCCGAGCTGGCGCGCTCCCCCTCCGCCCGCTGGGATGCCGGCCGCTGGCAGCAGGCCCTCGCCCGCTACGGCTATGATCTGCCCGCCACTGGCCAATGGGATGCGCCGAGCCGGGAGGCCCTGCGCGCCTTCCAGCTCCACTTTCGTCAGGAGAGGGTCGACAGCGAGCCCGACCTCGAGAGTCAGGCCATCCTCACCGCCCTGCTGGAAAAGTACTCTCCGGCGCCCTGAGCCCTGTTTCACGCCCTGAACGCCATCAGCCCCCACCCTTGCCAGACCCCAAAAGAGAAGCGGGCGGGCGGGGGCCCCGCCGGGGCGGGGGGGGGGGGGGCCGCGCCCCCCCCCCCCCCCCCCCCCCCCACCCCCAAAACCCCCCCCCCCCGCCTGCCCCCCGGCGGGCCGCTTCTTGCTGGACCTCCTCGCCCTCACGGGATCAGAGGTTGCTGCGTGCTTCCTGCATCAGGGCGCGCATGTCGCTGACTGCCTTGGCCAGGCCGTCGAAGGCGGCGCGACCTATGATGGCGTGACCGATATTGAGCTCATAGATCTCGGGGATGGCGGCGATCGCCTGCACGTTGTGGTAGTGCAGGCCGTGGCCGGCATTGACCTTGAGCCCCTTGTCGGCGGCATAGGAGGCGCCGGCGGCGATCCGCTTGAACTCGGCGTTGCGCTCGGCATCCGTGGTGGCGTCGGCATAGCGGCCGGTGTGGATCTCGATGAAGGGGGCACCGCTCTCGACTGCCGCATCGATCTGGATGGGGTCGGCATCGATGAAGAGCGACACCTTGGCGCCCACCTCGCTCAGGCGGCGCACGGCATCGCTCACCTTGTCCAACTGGCCGGCCACGTCCAGGCCCCCCTCTGTGGTCACCTCGGTGCGCTTCTCCGGCACCAGGCAGACGAAGTGAGGCTTGATACGACAGGCGATGGCGATCATCTCCTCGGTCACCGCCATCTCCAGGTTCATCCTGGTCTGGGTGGTCTGGCGCAGGATCTCGACGTCGCGGTCGGTGATGTGGCGGCGATCTTCCCGCAGGTGGACGGTAATGCCATCGGCTCCGGCCTGCTCGGCCACGAAGGCGGCCTGTACCGGATCCGGGTACTGGGTGCCACGGGCATTGCGCAGGGTGGCGATGTGATCGATGTTCACACCCAGATAGATTTCGCTCATTGATAACTCCTTGAAAGTCCGTGTTGAAATCCGTTGCAGGTCTAGCGGCCGGCGACTCGGCGCCAGGGGCCTGCCTGTCTCATTGCGGGGTGCGTCAAAAACAGCGCCCTGCTCTTCCACTGACGCTTGCTGCAATATGAGAAGTTGCAGCGCCAATCGGCGTTAGCCTTTCCGCTTCAAAAACAGCGCCCTGCTCTTCAACTGGCGCTTGCTGCAATATGAGAGGTTGCAGCGCCAATCGGCGTTAGCCTTTCCGCTTCAAAAACAGCTCCCTGCTCTTCAACTGGCGTTTACCCAGATAAGGTTGCAGCGCCAGCCGGCTGAAACGCTTGGCCGCCTGCAACAAGGGAGGGGTATCGAACCGCCCCTCGGCGAAGGCCAGCAGGTGGGCACCGAGAAACAGGGTACGGGGATCCGGCGCCCGCTCGCAAGCGACGAAGCCGAGCTCCCGCTCGAAGCCATAGAGCAGGGCGGGCTGGATCGGGGTGTCGTCGTCGGCGGCATATTCGAAGTCCACCGCATAGCCCAGGGCCTGCAACAGCAGAAACTCGAAGCGGCGCAGGGGCAGCTCCGGGGTTTCACCGTCGGTGAGTGCCATCAGCGCATGGGCATAGGCGTCGAACACCTCGGGGAAGGGGGTATTGGCCTCAAGCAGGTAGTAGACCAGCTCGTTCAGATAGAGGCCGTAGAACAGCAGATCGCCGCCGAGGCGCAAGGAATGATCCGGGCATTCGACCTGGACGAGATTCTTGAGATCCCCCTTGCCGCGCCAGCTGAGGGTGAGCAGGGAGAAGGGTTGCAGCAGCCCCTTGAGCGGGGAGCGTGGCCCGCGGGAACCGCGAGCCACCAGGGTGAATCGGCCACTATCCTGGGTAAACACCTCGACCAGTTGGCTGGTCTCCCGATAGGGCCGACTGTGGATGACGAAGGCTGGGCTCAGCAATCAGTCGTCACCATAACCCAGGCTGCGCAGGGCCCGCTCATCGTCGGCCCAGCCCGCCTTGACCTTGACCCAGAGCTCGAGGAACACCTTGTTCTGGAACAGGCGTTCCATGTCCAGGCGCGCCTCTGTGCCTATGGTCTTGATCCGCTCCCCCTTGTTGCCGATGACCATCTTCTTCTGGCCATCCCGCTCCACCAGGATCAGGGCATTGATGTGATAGATGCCGCTCTCTTCCACCTTGAAGCGCTCTATCTCCACCGTCACCGAGTAGGGCAGCTCCTCGCCGGTGAACCGCATCAGCTTCTCGCGAATGATCTCCGAGGCCATGAAGCGGGAGGAGCGGTCGGTCACGTAATCTTCCGGGAAGAAGTGGACATTCTCAGGCAGCAAATCCTTGGCCCATTCGCGGATCTTGGCGACGTTGGTGCCCTTCTCGGCGCTGATGGGCAGGATGTGGGCGAAGTTCATCTGCTGGCCCAGCCACTCCAGGTGGGGCAGCAGATCTTCTTTCTCCTTGACGTTGTCAATCTTGTTGACCGCCAGCACCACGGGGCACTTGAGGTGGCGCAGCTTGCCCAGCACCATCTCGTCATCCTTGGTCCAGTGGGTGCCGTCGACCACGAACACCACCATGGCCACGTCACCCAGGGAGCTGGTGGCGGCGCGGTTCATCAGGCGGTTGATGGCCCGCTTCTCTTCGATGTGCAGACCCGGGGTATCCACATAGATGGTCTGATGGTTCTCCTCGGTGTCGATGCCCAAAATCCGGTGACGGGTGGTCTGGGGCTTCTTCGAGGTGATGCTGACCTTCTGGCCGAGCAGCTTGTTGAGCAGGGTGGACTTGCCCACGTTGGGGCGGCCCACGATGGCGACAAAGCCGCAATACGTCGTATCTGTCATGACAGTTTTTCCAATGCCTGTTGTGTTGAAAGACCGCGGCCTCTTGCATCAATAGCAGTCATGACAGTCTTTCCAATGCTTGCTGCGCCGCGGCCTGTTCGGCCTTGCGGCGGCTGGTGCCGACCCCGATGAGGGGCTCAGCCAGGCCTTCGACGTCGCACTGGACGGTGAACTCCTGGTTGTGTGCCTCACCCTTGACCTTGGTCACGGTATAGGTCGGCAGGGATTTGCGGCTTCCCTGCAATATTTCTTGCAGACGGGTCTTGGGATCCTTCTGCTCTATGCCCGGCTTGATCTCCTCCAGGCGGCTGGCGTACCAGCCGAGCAGCAATCCACGCACCGTCTCAAGGTCGGTATCCAGATAGATGGCGCCGATCATCGCCTCGACCGTGTCCGCCAGGATGGACTCGCGGCGATAGCCGCCGCTCTTGAGCTCCCCCGGGCCCAGGATCAGATGATCCCCGAGCTCGAATTCGCGGCCCAGTTCCGCCAGGGTCTTCTCGCGCACCAGGGTGGCGCGCATCCGGCTGAGATCCCCTTCCGCCGCCTGCGGGAAGCGGTGGAAGAGGTCATCGGCAATCACCAGGCTGAGGATGGAGTCCCCGAGGAACTCCAGTCGCTCGTTGTGGCGGGACCCGGCGCTGCGATGCGTCAGGGCCCGGGTCAACATATCCTTGTCCGAAAAGACATGCCCGAGACGGGACTGCAGTCTGTTCATCTTGATATTCATCATCACTCGATTCCGCCAATGCGGTTGAAGCGCACGCCGGTCGGCACCCAGCCAGGCAGCCAGGAGCTCTCGTCGCGCTCAAATTCAAAACTGATCCAGATGGCGACCGCCTTGCCCACCAGGTTCTGTTCGGGCACGAAGCCCCAGAAACGGCTGTCGGTGCTGTTGTCGCGGTTGTCGCCCATCACGAAGTAGTGCCCCTCCGGCACCACCCACTCGTCCGGGTAGGTACCGGGCTGGCGATAGTAGCGATCCACCAGGTCCGGCATCATGGGATTGCGCAGGGTATCGTGGCTCACCGCACCCAACTGCTCGGTGAAGCGATCCAGGGGGATCCCCATCTGGCTGAATTCACCTCGCTGGTCGAAGGTGACGTCGAGCTTCTGGAAGCCCGGGCAGGTTTTCCCTTCCTGTTCCTCGCACTTGGGCCGGATCATGATCTGCTTGTTGCGATAGATGACTCTGTCCCCCGGCATGCCGACCACCCGTTTGATGTAGTCGACCCGGGTATCCAGCGGATACTTGAACACCACCACGTCGCCCCGTGACGGTTCACCCGTCTCGAGGAACCTGGTGTTGGTCACGGGATCCTTGAGGCCATAGGCAAACTTCTCCACCAGGATGAAGTCCCCCACCAGCAGGGTGGGCATCATGGAACCCGACGGGATCTGGAACGGCTCGAACAGGAAGGAACGCAGGATCAGCACCAGGGTGATGACGGGGAAGATCCCCGCCGTCTGCTCTATCCATACCGGAACCGGCGCCACCTTGGCCAGGGTCTTCTCGTCTAGGCCAGCACCGCCATGGGCACGGGCCACGGCGATCTTGGCGGCCCGCTGCTTGGACCACACCAGTTTGTCGACACACCAGATGACGCCGGTCACCAGACAGACGATGACCAGGATCAGGGAAAACGTGCTTGCCATCAGATCAATCCTTTCCTACATGGAGAATGGCGAGGAAGGCCTCCTGCGGCACGTCGACACGGCCCAGGGACTTCATCCGCTTCTTACCTTCTTTCTGCTTGTTCAACAGCTTCTTCTTGCGGCTCACGTCGCCGCCGTAGCACTTGGCGGTCACGTCCTTGCGCAGGGCCTTGACCGTGCTGCGGGCGATGATCTGGTTGCCGATAGAAGCCTGAATGGCGATGTCGAACATCTGACGCGGGATCAGCTCGCGCATCTTCTCCACCACCTGGCGACCGCGGAACTGGGCGTTCTCCTTGTGGGTGATGATGGCCAGGGCATCGACCCGCTCGCCGTTGATCATGATGTCGAGGCGCACCATGTCGGAGGTCTGGAAGTGCTTGAAGCCGTAATCCAGCGAGGCGTAACCGCGACTGGTGGACTTGAGGCGATCGAAGAAGTCGAGCACCACTTCCGCCATGGGGATCTCGTAGGTCAGGGCCACCTGCTTGCCGTGGTAGACCATGTTGGTCTGCACGCCACGCTTCTCGATGCACAGGGTGATGACGTTGCCCATGTACTCCTGCGGCAGCAGGATGTTGCACTCGGCGATGGGCTCGCGCATCTCCTTGATGTTGTTCACAGGCGGCATGGCGGCCGGGCTGTCGATGTGAATGGTCGAACCGTCGTTGAGTTCGATTTCATACACGACGGTCGGGGCCGTGGTGATGAGATCCAGATCGTATTCCCGCTCCAGACGCTCCTGGATGATCTCCATGTGCAGCATGCCGAGGAAGCCGCAACGGAAGCCAAAGCCCAGGGCGGTGGAACTCTCCGGCTCGAAGAACAGGGAGGCATCGTTGAGGGAAAGCTTGTCCAGGGCGTCACGGAAGGACTCGTAGTCATCGCTGGAGATGGGGAACAGACCCGCATAGACCTGGGGCTTCACCTTCTTGAAACCGGCCAGGGCCTTGTCGGCGCCGTGCTTGGCCTGGGTCAGGGTATCGCCCACCGGGGCGCCGTGGATGTCCTTGATGCCGCAGACCACCCAACCTACCTCGCCACAGCCCAGCCCCTGGGTATCCACCTGTTTGGGGGTGAAGATACCGATGCGATCGACTCCCCATACCTGGCCGGTACTCATCACCTTGATCTTGTCGTTCTTCTTGAGAGAACCGTTCTTGATCCGCACCAGGGAGACGACCCCCAGGTAGGAGTCGAACCAGGAGTCGATGATCAGCGCCTGCAGCGGGGCATCGGGATCCCCTTCCGGGGCCGGGATCTTGGCGACGATCTCTTCCAGCACCAGGTCAACGCCCAGGCCGGTCTTGGCGGAGCAACGCACCGCATCGACGGCATCGATGCCGACGATGTCCTCGATCTCCTCGGCAACCCGCTCGGGCTCGGCGGCAGGCAGGTCGATCTTGTTGAGCACTGGCACCACTTCCAGCTCCATTTCCATGGCGGTGTAGCAGTTGGCCAGAGTCTGTGCCTCAACCCCCTGACCGGCATCGACCACCAGCAGCGCCCCTTCACAGGCAGCCAGCGAGCGGGATACCTCATAGGAGAAGTCCACGTGACCCGGGGTGTCGATAAAGTTCAGCTGGTAGGTGTTACCGTCTTTGGCCTGGTAGTTCAGGGTCACACTCTGCGCTTTGATGGTAATGCCGCGCTCGCGCTCCAGATCCATGGAGTCAAGCACCTGAGCCTGCATCTCGCGGTCGGACAGGCCGCCACAAGTCTGGATCAGACGGTCCGACAGGGTCGATTTACCGTGGTCAATGTGCGCAATAATCGAAAAGTTACGAATGTATTTCATCGAGCAGGGATCACTCAAATTAGGTTAGGGCCGGATATGGAGGCAGGATTTTACTGGATAACCCGCTAAACGGCCAATCTTTAGTCGGCGGGTCAATCAAGGGGGGCCAACATGGTTAAACAAGGGAGCGAGTGGTGAGCACGGCTCCCAGAATACGGGGGCCATAAGCCCCCCGATCGAGACGGTTCGAATAAAAACGCACCAGCAAGAAACCCAGGGCGCCGCCCCCCAGACAACTGAGGATGGTGACCCCCTCCCCCGCACCGAGCAGAGGAGCCAGCCAGAGCTGGCCGAACAGGGCACCCGCCAGCAGGCAGAACAGCGGCAGCACATAGACCAAGGCAGCCCCCCGCAGCAGACTCTGCCGGGGAATGCCAAGGCGCACCTGCTGGCCCACCGCCAGCGTCATGGTGCGGGCAACCCGGATCCGCTGGTGATGCTGGGGAAATGCCTTGGCCACAGTGCCGGTGCCACAATGGGATTGCTGCTGGCAGCCGCTGCAGGCGGAGCGCCGCTCACACTCGACCCAGACGTGCCGATCGTCGATGGCGACCACGGTCGCCAGCTCTTCGCTCATTTCATCCAAGGTGTCACTCCTGCGCCATGGGATCCCGCCCACCATACGTCATGGGCGTCCTTACTGCACCGTCTCATTGCGAGAGAGCGGCCGTACCGACTCGGCGATGCGCTTGGCGGTGTCGGCCGGGATCTCCCCCACCACGGTGATTTCGACCCCGACATCGTTGACGAAGCTGACCAGGGAGGTGGCCCCCTGGCGGATCAACTGCTGGCGCACCGCCTGCTCTGGGTCGACCCTGGCCACATAGACGGAGAGATCCACCAGGCCATCGGAGAGCATCATATAGTCCACCGGGGTGCTGGTGGTCACCAGCTGGTGCTTGTCTTGCGAGAGCAGCTTGAAGCCTTCCGGCAACCAGGTCACCTGCCAGTTGAGCACCTGCTGGGGAGCGGGGTAGGCATCTTCCAGCGTCAGGGCATGGGGCAGCTTGCTGTTGGCCAGGGTGACCAGCCAGGGGGACGGCGCCGACATCAGATCGAGATCCACCCCAAGCACCTGCTCCACCAGATTGCCCTCCTTGTCGATCATGTCGGTCCTGAGCAGCAAATGGCTCTCTTCATCGAGCCAGAGCACGAAACCGTACTTGTCCGCCTCCTTGGGCACCATGCGGATCACCTGGGAGACCCGACCCGCCACCCGGCTGCGGCCGGCCACCACCAGATCATAACTGGCCAGCACCCGCGCCAGCGGCATGTTGACCAGGGTGGACCAGATGCCGGGGAAGCGCCCCCCCTTGAGGGTGTATGGCTCGTGGGTGTTCTCGAAGAAGGTGAACTCATCCTGGCGCTGCAGATATTCCACCGCCTTGCCATCCAGATAACTGAGGTGGGCAACTTCCTTGCCGTCGATGATGGCATGGCTGATCCGGATCGGCTCGAGCCGACCCTGTCTGGCCTTGACCATGGCGAGTTCGAAATTCTGTTGGGTGGCGGCTCTCTGCATCTGCTGCAACAAGGCCTCGGGCCCCCCCCGGGGGGGCGCGGGGGGGGGGGCACAAAAACCGGGGGCGGGCCGCCCGCG
>NZ_JBSTYM010000021.1:0-58235 GCF_054052445.1 Aeromonas crassostreae
AAGCCGATCTCGCCGAGATCCTGGCGGCCTGATCAAGGTGCTGGAGACAGAGTCCGGCCTCAAGGGCACCACCACCGCCGAAGCCGATCTCGCCGAGATCCTGGCGGCCTGATCAAGGTGCTGGAGACAGAGTCCGGTCTCAAGGGCACCACCACCGCCGAAGCCGATCTCGCCGAGATCCTGGCGGCCTGATCAAGGTGCTGGAGACAGAGTCCGGCCTCAAGGGCACCACCACCGCCGAAGCCGATCTCACCGAGATCCTGGCGGCCTGATCGGCACGGGCTGCCGCTATAGCCAGTCTTACACGCTCAGCAAGTTGTAAGCGTTTGGCGAGCCTGATGGCTCGCCTTTTTTCCATGACACAGTTCCACGACCCCTTTCTAAAAGAGGAGCCTTGCAATGACCTCTCTCACCCTGCGCTGCATCGGCCGCCTTGCAGAAACCCATGATGTGACCAGCTGGCAGTTTGTCGCCACCGAGGGCACGCTGCCCCCCGTGCTGGCCGGTCAGTGCGTCACCCTGCACACCGAGATAGACGGCCAGACCCTGTGCCGCGCCTACACCCTCTCCTCCAGCCCGCAGGATCCTTGCTGGCAGGTGACCATCAAGGACGTAGGAAGGGTCTCCCACCATCTGCACCAGCGCCTGCAAGTGGGGGACGAGATCCGGGCCGAGGGCCCCTTCGGCGACTTCAATCTGACGGCGCTCCCCTGCGAGCGGCCGCTGCTGCTGAGCGCCGGCTCCGGCATCACCCCCATGTGGGCCATGCTGCGGGACGAATTGGCCAGACGGCCGGACGCGGACATCCGCTTTATCCATAGCGCCCGCTCTTCCGAGGACGTGATCTTCGCGGATGAATTGGCCGCGCTGGCCGAGGCTCATCCAGGGGTGCGCCACGCGCTGGTGCTGGAGCAAGCCCCCGAGACTCACCCCTGGGTCGGTCGGCTCAGTCCGGACATGCTCAAAGAGCTGGCGCCCGACCTCCTGAGTCGCCACGTCTATCTGTGCGGGCCCGCCCCCTACATGGCGGCGGTCTGCGCCATGCTGGTTGAGCTGGGGCTGCCGGCGGCGCAGCTGCATCAGGAGTCGTTCGGTCTGCCCGAGGCGGCACCGGTTGTCACCGCTGGCGACTATTTCTGGCTGACCCTGAAGAAGAGCGGCAAGAAGGTGAAGATATTGCCGGGGCAGACCCTGCTGGCGGCGCTGGAAGGGGCGGGGGAGACCATGATGGCCGCCTGCCGCGCCGGGGTTTGTGGCAGTTGTCGCTGCACCACACAAGGGGATATCGAGCGCCAGAGCGTGATGACCCTGAGCCCCCAGGATCTGGAGAGCGGGGTGGCGCTGGCCTGCTCCTGCACCGCCAGGGGGGATGTCAGCCTCGACTACTGAGGGCGCCATTGGCAGCACACTCTTTTCCCGTTGTTGCTGGGCGAGTACACTTTGCCCAGTTTCACCAGAACACGGGATAAAAAATGACAATACTGGTCACGGGTGGTGCCGGTTACATCGGCTCTCACACCCTGGTTGAGCTGTTAAACGAAGGGGAGCAGGTGGTGGTGCTGGACAACCTCTCCAACGCCTCCCCCGAGTCCCTCAAACGGGTCGAGCGGATCACCGGCAAGGCGGTCACCTTCGTCGAGGGCGACATCCTGGACAGGGACTGCCTGCAACGGCTGTTCGCCGCCCACAAGATTGGCTCCGTGATCCACTTCGCCGGCCTCAAGGCGGTGGGGGAGTCCAGCCAGATCCCGCTCACCTACTACCAGAACAACGTGACCGGCACCCTGGTGTTGTGCGAGGAGATGGCCAGGGCCGGGGTGTTCCGCCTGGTGTTCAGCTCCTCGGCCACCGTCTATGGGGATCCCGCCTCTGTGCCCCTGCGGGAAGATTTTCCCACTGGCGCCACCAACCCTTATGGCCGCTCCAAGTTGATGGTCGAAGAGATACTGCGGGATCTCGCCAAGTCAGACTCCCGCTGGGCCATAGTGCTGCTGCGCTACTTCAACCCGGTCGGCGCCCACGAGAGCGGCCTCATCGGCGAAGATCCCAACGGCATTCCCAACAACCTGCTGCCCTACATCAGCCAGGTCGGCGTCGGCAAGCTCAAGGAGCTGGGGGTCTTTGGCAACGACTACCCGACCCCGGACGGCACTGGGGTGCGCGACTACATCCATGTGGTGGATCTGGCCATCGGCCATCTCAAGGCGCTGGCCCGCATCGAGCACGACACCGGGGTCTTCACCTACAACCTGGGCACAGGCCAGGGTTACTCCGTGCTGGAGATGGTCAAGGCGTTCGAGGCGGCCAGCGGTCGCCCCATTCCCTACCAGATCAAGCCCCGTCGCCCCGGCGACATCGCCGAGTGCTGGGCCGAGCCTACCCTGGCCCGGGACGAGCTGGGCTGGCAGGCCGAGCGCGGTCTGGAGCAGATGATGATCGACACCTGGCGCTGGCAGAGGGAAAACCCGAACGGCTACCCGGCGCTATCCTGAGTCCGTCCCTGAAAAAAAGCCCCGGCAGCGATGCCGGGGCTTTTTCATGTTGGCCAGGGGGGATTACTGGATGGCCCTGCCGGCGCGCACGTCCTCGATGGCGCCGGTCAGGCTGGCCATATCGCGGGGGGCCCCACGCAGGATCTGGTCGCCAATGATGAAGGCCGGGGTACCTGAGATACCCATGGCCTCGGCCAGCGCCCGGTTGGTGCCCAGGGCCTTGTCGATGCTGGCATCCTTGAACCTGGCCTCGGCCTTGCTCCAGTTCACACCGGCGCCCTCGGCAATCCGCTTGATCTGGGCTTCGTCGGCCAGGGGACCCTGGTGGGCGTAGAGGGCATCATGAAACGCCTGATACTTCTCCGGCTGGCTCAGCTGCACCGCCAGGGCGGCGCGGGCGGCATAGGCGGAGCTCTGGCTCAGGATGGGGAACTGCTTGTAGATGTAGCGAATGTCCTTGTCAGCGGCCAGCAGCTGCTGAATGAGGGGGTGGGCCCGCTTGCAGTAACCGCAGTTGTAGTCGAAGAACTCGACCAGGGTCAGCTTGCCCTTGGGATTGCCCGCCTCGGGATCCTTGGCGGCGAAGAGCTCCTTGCCATGGGCCTTGATCATCGCCTTGTCGTTCTCGGCCTGCTGGCCCTCCTGCTTGGCGCGCAGGGCATTGGACATCTCGACCAGGATCTCCGGGTTCTTGACCAGATAGTCACGCACTATCTGCTCGACGTCGGACTTGGTGAGCTCGCTGGCCTGGGCGGGGGTCACGAACAGGGCGGCGCCGGCCAGGGCGCAGAACAGGGCATGCTTGATCGTCTTCATTTCATCTTTCCGACAGGGTGACAGTGCCGCTTATAGTGATTTACTCATGAGTCAAGTCAAGCCATCCGCTTGAAAAAGCGCACTTTATAGCCTTTTTGTCTGACATGTGCGCCAGATAGCCCAATAAAACAGCAAACAGTCGGTCGGGGGATTTACAAGGCAGGGGGGCATGGGTAATATGCGTCGCACTGCTGCGGAGGGGTGGCAGAGCGGCTGAATGCACCGGTCTTGAAAACCGGCGATGGGCGACCATCCGTGGGTTCAAATCCCACCTCCTCCGCCATATATATAGCCCAACTGATTGATTCGGTTGGGCTTTTTTGTATCTGCAATTTCTGGTATGCCACCAGGTATGCCATTTGCTGTCGGTTGCGATGCGCCTCGATAGTGCTTCTTTGGACAGGTTATCGTTATTTCCCCTTCAATTTATTCAACGCAAGAGAGGGCCGTTGGCCCTCTCTTGCTATTTTTTTCGGTCACCTAAGAGCCGCTAACAAAACAGCTTAACAAAGCGTAGGCATAGAACGGCACAAGCTAGCGTCAACAAGGCATATCTAGCTGTGATCTCGCTCATCGATGACGCAGCGTAGTTCGGCCTTGAGGTGTCGGATTTCGGCTTGCTGGCTGGAGTCATGCTGTAGCGTTGGATCCAAGCGTAAATAGTGCGGCTGAAAACAGCGAGCCGCTTGGCGACCTCTGCTACTGGGTAATGGTGCTCAGTCACTTGTTTGACGGCGACCAGTTTGAATGCTTCCGTGTAACGTTGCTGCTTGTTCATAACACCTCCTGAATGACCTCAGTTTGAGGCTCTTGAGGTGCCTAGGAAAGTAGGGGCGATTCATTGAATGCTTCCGTGTAACGTTGCTGCTTGCTCATAACACCTCCTGAATGACCTCAGTTTGAGGCTCTTGAGGTGCCTAGGACAGTAGGGGCGATTCATTGAATGCTTCCGTATCAGGTGGCTGCTTGCTCATAACATCTCCTGAAGAACCTCGGTGTGAGGCTCTTGGGGGGCGAGGAAAGGAGAGGTTATTCAGTTGCCGATCTAGGGATGGATCGGACGTAAGTGTGATGGCGATTTAAAATGGGTAATTCATTTGACTATTTAGGTTGACCTGCACTAACCATGAGATTTAAATGGTCATCATTAGTTGCCACCCTGCACTCGGCGGAGCGATTAGGGATGCAATCCCAGGTGGTGTTCTACTCATATTATTGCGGGAAGCAGGCATATGAAGTCGATGATGCGGTCAGAACCTTATCCATTGTGCTTGTCACACCGTTTCTGGGGATTGCTGTCGATGGCCTTGCTGCTGAGCCTCTTCAGCACGGGCCTGCTAGCGAAAACCTATCCCGTTGAGCAGACTCGCATCGAGCAGTTTTTTCCGGGCGTCGTTATCTCCAAGGCCGCCGGTCCCTATCAGGTGCGCACCCTGAGCAAAGAGGGCAAGCCGATAGGCTATGCCTTCCAGACCATCGATGTCGTGAATGTTCCCGCCTACTCGGGCAAGCCCATCAACATGCAGATATTGCTCGACCCCAAGGGGGTGATCGTCGATGCCTATGTGCTCGAGCACCATGAACCCATCCTGCTGATTGGTATTCCGGAAGCGAAGCTGCATGATTTTAATGCCAGATACGCAGGCGTCGGAGTGAATCAACGGGTGGTGGTCGGCCACTCTAGCGATCCGGATGCGGTCACGATTGATGCCATCACCGGGGCGACTGTCACCGCCATGGTGGTCAACGAAATCGTCATGCACGCTGCGCACAAGGTGGCGTTGTCACTGGGTCTGGTCGAAGAGAAGATCGGTGCGAAACCCAAGCCTGCCATGGTGCGCACCGATCGCTATGAGCCCGGAAACTGGGCGACGCTCACCGGCAACGGTGCCATCCGCCGGTTGCATCTGACCCGTGGTCAGGTCGATGAGGCGTTCAAAGGGACCGAGGCGCAAGACGTCGGCACTGCCACGGCCGAGCAGGTTGACGATACCTTCATCGATCTCTACGTCGCGCACCTGAATCCCCCCTCCATAGGTCGCAATCTGCTGGGGGACAAACAGTTCCAGGTGCTGATGCAGACGCTCCAACCCGGCGAGCAGGCCGTCGCCGTGCTGGGCAGGGGGGAATACTCCTTCAAGGGGTCGGGTTATGTGCGTGGCGGCATCTTCGACCGGGTGCAACTGCGCCAGTTTGGCGACACCATCAGTTTCCGTGACTCGGATTTCCAGCGCCTCGACGATGTCTATGCGGAGGGGATGCCTGAGTTTGACGAGATGGCGATCTTTACCATCCGTGCCCATGCGGCATTTGATCCCGGCTCGCCCTGGAGCCTGGAATTGCTGGTGCGCCGCCAGACCGGGCCGGTCAAGGGGGTCTTCAGCAGTTTTGAGCTTGCTTACCAGTTGCCCGAATCCTATCTGACACGCCCCTTGCCGAGTGCCGAGGAGCTGGCCGCGGCCGAAGAGGCCGCGCGACCGCTGTGGGTGAAGATCTGGTACCAGAAGAGCGTGCAGATCGGCATCATCGGGCTTGCGCTGCAGCTGCTCACCACCATCCTGTTCTTCCAGGACAGGTTCACCCGGCGGCCCCATTTTCTGCACTGGCTGCGCCGTGGATACCTGTTGTTCACCGTGACCTACATCGGCTGGTATGCGCTGGGACAGCTCTCGGTGGTCAATGTGCTGACCTTTGTCCATGCGCTGTTCCAGGATTTTCGCTGGGAGCTGTTTCTGACCGATCCCGTCCTCTTCATCCTCTGGACCTTCACCGCCGCCACCATTCTGCTCTGGGGCCGTGGCGTGTTCTGTGGCTGGCTCTGCCCGTTTGGCGCGTTGCAGGAGCTGATCAATGAGGCGGCTCGAAAACTGAAGGTCCGCCAGTTCGAACTTCCCTTTGCGGTGCACGAACGGCTTTGGGCCATCAAGTACATCATCCTGCTGGTACTTTTCGGCATCTCGCTGGAGTCGATGCAGATGGCCGAACAGGCCGCCGAAGTGGAACCCTTCAAGACGGCCATCATCCTCGGGTTCGATCGTCAATGGTGGTTCGTGCTGTACGCCGCGCTACTGCTGGTGATCAACCTCTTCACCCGCAAGGTCTACTGTCGTTACATCTGCCCGCTGGGGGCTGCGCTGGCGATCCCCACCAAGCTGCGCCAGTTCGACTGGCTCAAGCGGCGCAAGGAGTGCGGCAGCCCCTGCCAGCTCTGTGCCAAGGAATGCGAGATCCAGGCCATCCACCCGGATGGGCGGATCAACGCCAACGAATGCCACTATTGCCTCGATTGTCAGATGACTTATCACAATGAGCGCAAGTGCCTGCCGTTAGTGATGAAAAACAAGCAGGCCAAGCGTGGCGGCCAAGGACAGGTTGGTATTGAACGGATACCTGTCACCTCAATTGAAACCTGAACAATCAATAACCCTCGTGAGGCGAGTCCGTTCGCCCCGTCAAAAACGATAAAGGAGTCGGTTTATGAGTGATAAGTATCCTGAGAATGCCGAGCAGGCGTTGAATCAAGGCGGCCTCAGTCGTCGCAGCTTCTTCAAGGGGGCAGGCGCCCTGACGGGGGCCGCGCTGGCCACCACGGCCTTTGGTGGCGCGGTGATGAGCCGGGAGAGCTGGGCCGCGGCCGTTTCCGAGGCCAAGCAGAACATTCATGTCGCGCCAGGGGATCTGGATGACTACTACGGCTTCTGGAGTGGTGGTCATCAGGGCGAGGTGCGGGTCCTGGGCATCCCCTCCATGCGTGAATTGATGCGTATTCCAGTGTTCAACGTCGATTCCGCCACCGGCTGGGGGCTGACCAATGAAAGCCGCCACATCATGGGCGAAAGCGTCAAGTTCCTGAACGGTGATTGTCACCATCCCCACATCTCCATGACCGACGGCAAATACGACGGCAAGTACCTGTTCATCAACGACAAGGCCAATAGCCGGGTGGCCCGCATCCGGCTGGACATCATGAAGTGCGACAAGATGCTGACGGTGCCCAACGTCCAGGCCATTCACGGTCTGCGCCTGCAGAAGGTGCCGTACACCAAGTACGTGTTTGCCAACGCCGAGTTCGTCATTCCCCATCCCAACGACGGCACCACCTTCGATCTGCAGGATAAAAACAGCTACACCCTGTTCAACGTCATCGATGCGGAGAAGATGGAGATGGCCTTCCAGGTGATTGTCGATGGCAACCTGGATAACACCGATGCGGACTACACCGGCACCTATGCGGCGTCTACCTGCTACAACTCGGAGAAGGCCTACGATCTGGGCGGCATGATGCGCAACGAGCGTGACTGGGTGGTGGTATTCAACATCCCGCGTATCGAGGCAGCCATCAAGGCCGGCAAGTTCGTGACGCTGGGTGACGCCAAGGTGCCGGTGGTTGACGGGCGGGAAGGCTCCGAACTGACTCGATATATCCCGGTGCCAAAAAATCCCCACGGTTGCAACACCTCGTCCGACGGCAAGTACTTCATCGCCAACGGCAAGTTGTCACCGACCGTGAGCATGATCGAGATCGCCAAGCTCGACGATCTGTTCGCGGGCAAGCTCAAGGATCCGCGCGAGGTGATCGCGGCCGAGCCTGAGCTGGGTCTGGGTCCGTTGCACACCACCTTCGATGGCCGCGGCAACGCCTATACCACGCTGTTCATCGACAGCCAGGTGGTGAAGTGGAACATGGCCGACGCGGTGCGTGCCTATCAGGGCGAGAAGGTCGACTACATCAGACAGAAACTCGATGTGCAGTATCAACCCGGCCACTTGCATGCGTCTCTGACGGAAACCAGCGAAGCCGATGGCAAATGGTTGGTGGCGCTGTGCAAGTTCTCCAAGGACCGTTTCCTGCCTACCGGCCCGCTCCACCCGGAAAACGATCAGCTGATCGACATCTCCGGTGAGGAGATGAAGCTGGTGCATGATGGTCCCACTTTCGCCGAGCCCCACGACTGCATCCTGGCTCGCCGGGATCAGATCAAGACCCGCAAGCTGTGGGATCGCAAGGATCCTTTCTTCGCACCCACCGTAGAGATGGCGGCAAAAGACGGCGTCAAGCTGGAGACCGATAACAAGGTGATCCGCGATGGCAACAAGGTGCGGGTCTACATGACCTCGATGGCCCCGGCCTATGGGATCACCGAGTTCAAGGTCAAGCAGGGGGATGAAGTCACGGTGGTGATTACCAACATCGATCAGATCGAGGATGTCAGCCACGGTTTCGTCATGGTCAACCATGGCGCCAGCATGGAGATCAGCCCGCAGCAGACGTCCTCCATTACCTTCACCGCCGATAAGCCGGGCCTGCATTGGTACTATTGCAGTTGGTTCTGTCATGCACTCCACATGGAAATGGTTGGTCGCATGCTGGTCGAGCCAGCCTAACCATAGTGTCGGGTGGTGCCGATGGCATCGACACCACCCGAATATCCAGGATCCAGGACATGAACCCTCTATCGGTATTACCGACCTTGCCAAGGCAGGCCCGGAGCACTGTTGCGCTGTTGGTGCTGGGATGTTGCTGCATTGGTGCGGCCTTTGCGGCACCTCAATCCATTCGTTCCCTGCCCTTGCAACCCGATGGAGAGGCGCGTTGGCGTCTGCCTGCCGGAGAGTACCGGGGGCAGTTCCGTATTGACGAATCCCTGGTGCTCCGTTGCGAGGCGGGGGCGGTGCTCAATGCTGAAGGGGAGGGCAATGCCCTCACCATCGCCGCGCCGAACGTGACGGTGCAGGGCTGCACTCTGACCAACTGGGGTAACAACCTCACCAAGCTCAATGCCGCTGTCTTCATCCAGCGGGAAGCCAGTCACGCCAAGGTGCAGGCCAATCGGATGCAAGGACCGGCCAGCGGGATCTGGGTGGATGGCACGAGCAACGTCAGCCTGCTGGATAACGTGATCGAGGGAGAGCTGCGACTGCGCTCGCAGGATCGTGGCAATGGCATTCATCTCTATGCCGTGCACGGGGCGCGGGTCATCGGTAATCGGGTACGCCATGCCCGTGACGGCATCTATATCGACACCTCCAACGGCAACAGCCTCGAAGGCAATCAGCTGGAAGATCTGCGCTACGGCATTCATTACATGTTTTCCAACGATAACCGGGTGATCGGCAACCTGACCCGCCGCACCCGCACCGGTTATGCGCTCATGCAGAGTCGCAAGTTGACCGTGATCGGCAACCGTTCCGAGCAGGATCAAAACTACGGGATCCTGATGAACTACATCACCTACTCCACCCTCAGGGACAATCTGGTCACTGAGGTTCGTGACGGGGGCGCGGGCGAAGGCATGATCTCCGGTTCCGAGGGCAAGGCGTTGTTCATCTACAACTCGCTCTTCAACCGCATCGAGCACAACCGTTTCGAGAGCAGTGCGCTGGGGATCCATCTCACTGCGGGTTCGGAAGACAACCTCATCAGCGACAACGCCTTTATTAACAATCGGCAACAGGTCAAATATGTCGCCTCCCGGCGGCAGGAGTGGTCGGTGGCGGGCCGCGGCAACTACTGGAGCGATTATCTGGGCTGGGACCGTAACAACGACGGGTTGGGAGAGGTGGCCTACGAACCGAACGACAACGTGGACAGGCTGCTCTGGCGCTATCCACAGGTCCGACTGCTGATGAACAGCCCCGGCATCGAGGGGTTGCGCTGGGCCCAGCGCGCCTTCCCCATCATCAAATCTCCCGGCGTGCAGGATAGCTACCCGCTGATGCAGCCTCCCGCCATCGCCCCTCATCCACAGGAGAACCCCTCATGAACGCGGTCGACATTCAGGGCGTACACCAGCGCATCGGTGGCATGACCATATTGCAGGACGTGAACCTGAGCCTGCAGGAAGGTGAGGTGCTGGGGCTGTTCGGCCATAACGGTGCGGGCAAGACTACCAGCATGAAGCTGATCCTCGGCCTGTTGAGCCCGAGTGAAGGGCGGGTGCAGGTACTCGGCGGTCGGCCACAGGATCTCAACGTGCGCCGTCAGCTCGGTTATCTGCCGGAAAACGTAACCTTTTATCCACAGCTCACGGGGCGGGAGACCCTCGCCCATTTTGCCCGTCTGCGGGGGGCGCCCCCCGAGCAGGTGGTGGAGTTGCTGGACCAGGTCGGGCTCAGCCATGCGGCGACGCGTCGGGTGAAGACTTACTCCAAGGGGATGCGCCAGCGGCTCGGTCTGGCCCAGGCACTGCTTGGCGAGCCGCGTCTGCTGTTGCTCGATGAACCCACGGTGGGGCTGGATCCCATCGCCACCCAAGAGCTCTATCAGCTGATCGATCGCCTGCGCCAGGGGGGCACCAGCATCATCCTCTGCTCCCACGCGCTTGCCGGGGTGGAGGCCCACCTCAATCGCGTCGCCATTCTGGCCGGTGGCCGCTTGCAAGCCGTGGGTGATCTCGCCCAGTTGCGCGCCGACACGGGCTTGCCGGTGCGGATGCGCATCCACGGATTGGAGGATGGCAACCATTGGATTGGCCGCTGGCGGGAGGCGGGCCACCAGACTCGCTTGCTCGATGCACGGAGCGTGGAAGTGGTGGTGCACAACGGCCACAAGCTGGCGTTGCTGCGCGAGTTATTGGGGGAATGCGAGCCCGGTGACATAGAGGTGCATCAACCTTCGCTGGAGGATCTCTATTGCCACTACATGGCGCGAGCCGATCAGGTGAACCGGAAGGAGGTACGGCCATGAATCAGGTCTGGAACATTGCCCGCAAGGAGTTCAGCGATGGTCTGCGCAACCGCTGGCTACTGGCCATCAGCCTGCTGTTTGCGGTGCTGGCGGTCGGCATTGCCTGGCTCGGTGCTGCCGCCTCCGGCCAGCTGGGATTTACCTCCATTCCCGCCACCATCGCCAGTCTGGCGAGCCTTGCGACCTTCCTGATGCCCCTCATCGCCTTGCTGCTGGCCTATGACGCCATTGTTGGCGAGGAGGAGAGCGGCACTCTGATGCTGCTGCTGACCTATCCCCTCGGCCACGGCCAGATCCTGATGGGCAAGTTTGTCGGTCACGGCCTGATCCTGGCACTGGCGACCCTGCTCGGTTTTGGCTGCGCCGCCCTGGCCATTGCCGTGCTGGTGGATGACATCTCCCTCTCCACCCTGGTCTGGGCGTTCGGCCGTTTCATGGTGTCATCCACCCTGCTGGGCTGGGTCTTCCTCGCCATGGCCTATGTACTGAGCAGCAAGGTCAGCGAGAAGTCCCGTGCCGCCGGGTTGGCACTGGGCGTCTGGTTCCTGTTCGTGCTGGTGTTTGATCTGCTGTTGCTGGCACTGCTGGTGCTGAGCGAGGGCCATTTCAGCGCCACCCTCCTGCCCTGGCTGCTATTGCTCAATCCGGCCGATATCTATCGGCTGATCAACCTCTCCGGCTTCGAAGGGGAGAGTGGCGGCTTGGGGGTGCTCTCCCTCGGGAGCGAATTGCCCTTTTCTACCGACATGCTTGGGTTCTGCCTGTTGTTGTGGGTCGGCGTGTCGCTGTGGCTGGCTTATGCCGTGTTTCGTCGTCGCTCGGTCTGAGCCGGGTATAACAAGGATAGTAATATGCTGAATTCAAATAGTTTTTGTCTTAAAGGCAGCCTGATGGCCCTGCTGCTGGCGCTGGCCGGTTGCAACGATGTCGGCTCGAACCCGCACATTTATGATCCCGTCGCCTTTCACTCCGGCGACGAGTGTCACATCTGCGGCATGGCGATCACCGGCTTTCCCGGCCCCAAGGGCGAGGCGGTGGCTAAACAGGGTGCGATGAAATTCTGCTCTACGGCCGAGATGTTTGGCTGGTGGCTGCAACCGGAGAACCGGGAACAAGATGTCACCCTGTATGTGCATGACATGGCACGCTCGACCTGGGAAAAACCGGATGATGATGCCCTCATCGATGCCCGACAGGCCTTCTATGTCGTCGGCGCCAACCTGAAGGGGGCCATGGGGGCTGCACTGGCCTCGTTCGCCCGCGAGGAGGATGCCGAAAGGTTTGCAACCAGCCAGGGCGGCAGGCTGGTGCGGTTCGAGCAGATAGATCTTGCCTTGCTGCAACCTGATCCCCAGTCCCATCCAGCTGAACCGCACGGCAGCCCGGCGACCCATTGATAGGCTGGCACCGACCACATTTATTCATCCCTTATCACTCATTACATCGCAGGAGGATGCTCCCATGATGGGGATCAGCGTTTGGAAGCTCTTGATTATTCTCGCCATTGTCATCGTGTTGTTTGGCACCGGACGCCTGGGTGGCATAGGTTCTGATCTGGGCAAGGCCGTGCGGGGATTTCGTAACATGCTGGGCGATAAAGAGAGCCAGTAAGAAAACATCATCCGGTTACCCCCAATCTCTGCAGCCCTTGGTCGCGTCGGCCGCCAGCATGACGGAATGCGGAATGCGGAATGCGAGTGGCCGGATACCAAGCGGGGCATTGCTGCCTCCATCAACATAAGGAAATACCAATATGAAAAGAAACGTGTTTTCACTGCTTGCCCTGGGGGCTGCTGTTTGTCTGCAACCGGCCATGGCAACTGACGGCGAGACGTTATTCAAGAGCAAGCCTTGCGTGGGTTGCCACATGGTGGATGCCAAGCTGGTCGGCCCCTCACTCAAGGAGGTCGCCGCCAAGTATGCCGGACAGGCAGACGCGGCCACCCTGTTGGCTGGCCGCATCAAGAATGGTACCCAGGGCGTCTGGGGGGCCGTGCCCATGCCGGCCAACGCCGTCACGGAAGAGGAGGCCAAGACCTTGGCCGAATGGGTGCTCAGCCATAAAAAATAACAAGCCGCTTGGACTCGCGCTGAAGCCTGGTGTGAATGCTGGGGTGATTGGCGATACCTCAGTTGAATGCTGATGATGGTCTCGGGCACGTTGTGGTGCCGGTGTCGTTTGGCCAGTTGTTCCGGGAGTTCAGTCAGGTTGGCCAACCGACCCCTGAATCGCTCCGACTTGCCTAGACAGATCACAGCCTGCATAGCCCAACTGATTGACTCGCTTTGACTTTTTCGTCTCTGCGCTTTGTAGTGCGCCACTTGTATGCTCATTCCATCCTGATCCCTTTCGGCTGGACAGTCGGCGGCTGTGCTGGGGGAGGAGATGGCCGAGGCCATGCCAGGATCTGCGCCATGGCACCCATCCGATCCTCCTGCGAAAGCATCAATGAAACAGGGACTGGCGAAGCAGTCCCTGTGTCAGCTTGATGGGGATGACCCGGGCCTGCGCTCAGGTTACCCCATAGGGGATAGCGCGGCTCGGCAATGCCGGCCGTTGAAACCGCCAGCACCCTTGCCGGGCAATCAGCGGCACAGCTTGTAATACACCTCGTTCCAGCGCAGCTGCTCCTTGAGCGCGGGGATGCGGGTGTGCTCGTCAATCACCACGCACTCTATGCCCAGGATGTCGGCGAAGGTGCGCAGTTGCTCGATGTCTACCGCCTGGGTGAACACCGAGTGGTGGGCGGCGCCCGCCAGGATCCAGGCCTCGGCGCTGGTCTGCAGGTCGGGCATGGGCTGCCACAGGGCGCTGGCCACCGGCAGTTTGGGCATGGCCTCTGGCAGGTCGACCACTTCGAGCTGATTGACCACCAGCCTGAAGCGGTTGCCCAAGTCGATGAGGCTGGCATTGACCGCCTTGCCGGCCGGGGCCGCAAACAGCAGGCGGGCCGGATCGGCCTTCTTGCCAATCCCCAGGTGCTGAGCATCCAGCACGGGTTTATCGGCGGCGATGGAGGGGCAGACCTCCAGCATGTGGGCCCCCAGCACCAGGTTGTTGCCCGCCTCCAGGTGGTAGGTGTAGTCCTCCATGAAGGAGGCGCCCCCCGGCAGTCCTGCCCCCATCACCTTGAGGGTGCGCAGCAGAGCCGCGGTCTTCCAGTCCCCTTCGGCCCCAAAGCCGAAGCCTTGCTGCATCAGGCGCTGGCAGGCCAGCCCCGGCAGCTGGTGCAGGCCGTGGAGATCCTCGAAGGTGGTAGTAAAGGCGCCGAAGCCGCCGTCGGTGAGGAATTTCTTCATCCCCAGCTCCTGGCGCGCCGCCTCATAGAGGGAGGCGCGAAGCACCCCGCCCGCCTGCACCGCCTCGGTCAGGGTGTAGGTCTGCTCGTATTCGGCCAGCAGCGCCTCGATGTCGCTGTCAGGCACGGCGTCGATCACCTTGACCAGATCCCCCACCGGGTGGTAGTTCACCTGATAGCCGAACTGGATCTGGGCCTCTATCTTGTCGCCCTCGGTGACCGCCACGTTGCGCATGTTGTCGCCAAAGCGGGCGATCTTGAGGTGGCGGCTGTCGTGGATGGCGGCGGCTATGCGCATCCAGTTGCCTATCTTCTGCCTGGCTTCCTCATCCTGCCAGTGGCCCACCACCACGGTGCGCGGTAGCCGCAGCCGGGCTCCCATGAAGCCGAACTCGCGCCCGCCATGGGCTGTCTGGTTCAGGTTCATGAAGTCCATGTCGATCTCGCTCCAGGGCAGATCCCGGTTGAACTGGGTGTGAAATTGCAGCAGGGGTTTTTGCAGCTGACTCAGGGCCGGGATCCACATCTTGGCGGGGGAGAAGGTGTGCATCCACACCATGAGCCCCACGCAGCGCTCGTCGTGGTTGGCATCCCGGGCCACCGCGCTTATCTCATCGAGGGTGGTGCCTGTGGGCTTGAGCACTATCTTGAGGGGCAGATTCGCCCCCTCGTTGAGCTGGCTGGCGATGGTGTGGGCGTGATCGGCCACCTGCTTCAAGGTGGTGGCGCCATACAGGTGCTGGCTGCCGACCAGGAACCACACTTCCAGCTGTTTCATCAATTCCATCTTGGTGTCCTCTTTTTACGCTTTTGTCTGGCCGTAATAGGCGTGTTTGCCATGCTTGCGCTGGTAGTGCTTCTCCAGCAGGTAATCGGGCAGGGGGCTGGCTGCGGGGTTGATCTGGCCGGTGAGCCAGGCCATGCGGGCCACCTCTTCCAGCACCACGGCGTTGTGCACCGCATCATCCGCATCCTTGCCCCAGCTGAAGGGGCCGTGGTTGGCCACCAGCACCCCCGGCATGGTGAGGATGGGGGTCTGCTTGAGAGTTTCGACGATGAGATGACCGGTCAGCCCCTCGTAGTCCTCCTCCACTTCCCCCGGGGTGAGCAGGCGGGAGCAGGGGATCTCGCCGTGGAAGTAGTCGGCCTGGGTGGTGCCGAAAATCGGAATGGCTCGCCCCGCCTGGGCCCAGGCGGTGGCATGGGTGGAGTGGGTGTGCACCACGCCGCCAAGTTCGGGATAGGTGCGATAGAGCACCAGGTGGGTGGCGGTGTCGGAGGAGGGACGCAGGGCGCCCTCCACCTGCTTGCCCGCGAGATCCAGCACCACCATGTCCTCGGCCCGCATCCGCTCGTAGCTGACGCCGCTCGGTTTAATCACCACCAGACCCTGTTCCCGGTCTATGCCGCTCACGTTGCCCCAGGTGAAGGTCACCAGACCGTGGCGCGGCAGATCCAGGTTGGCGGCGAGTACCTGCTCCTTGAGGGTGTTGAGGCTCATGCCAGTGCCCCCCGGTTGTAGAGGGGCTCGGCGGCGGCGCCCCAGGCGAGGTAGCGCTGGTAGAGCCGCTCATACTCGGCGACCCGCACCGGATCCGGCTGGTGGGTGCGCTCCACGGCGCTCGCCATATGGCGCTGGGCATCAGCCACATCACCATGGATCCCGGCCGCCACGGCGGCAAAGATGGCCGCCCCCAGGGCGCAGCACTGATCCGAGGCCACCACCTGGATGGGTCTGTTCATCACATCGGCGCAGGTCTGCATCACAGTCGTTGATTTGCGGGCAATGCCGCCCAGCGCAATGACCTGCTCCACCGGCACCTGCTGGCTCGTCATGCACTCCATGATGCTGCGGGCGCCGAAGGCGGTGGAGGCCACCAGGGCGCCGAACAAGTCGGGCGCATCCGTGCCGAGGTTGATCCCGGTGAGGGTGCCCTGCAGGCGCTGGTTGGCATAAGGGGTGCGCCGACCGTTGAACCAGTCGAGCACCACCGGCAGGTGGGCGAGATCGCGCTGCTGCTCCCAGGCGGCGGCGAGGCTCGGCAACAGTTCCTGCTTGTGGCGCTCGATGGCGGTACGCAGCTCGGGGTATTGGGCGGCGAGGCTCTCAAGGGGCCAGCCGAGCTGGCGCTGATACCAGGCATAGATGTCGCCGAATGCCGATTGTCCCGCCTCCAGCCCCACCATCCCCGGCACCACGCTGCCGTCCACCTGGCCGCAGATCCCGGCAATGGCACGCTCGCCTATGGTGGCCTCGTCCGCGATCAGGATGTCGCAGGTGGAGGTGCCTATCACCTTGACCAGGGCATTGTTGCCGGCACCGGCCCCCACCGCCCCCATGTGGCAATCGAAGGCGCCCCCCGCTATCACCACCTCGCAGGAGAGGTGCAGCCGCTCGGCCCACTCCGGGGTTAGGGTGCCGACCGGCAGATCGGCGGTCCAGCTGTCGGTAAAGAGGGGGAAGTCGAGATCTTCGGTCAACAGGGGATCCAGGGCGTTGAGAAAGTCGGCGGATGGCAGGCCGCCCCAGCTCGGGTGCCAGAGAGACTTGTGACCGGCGGCGCAGCGTCCGCGCTTGAGGGTGGCCGGGGCCTGGGTGCCGCTCAGTATGGCGGGCACCCAGTCGCACAGCTCGACCCAGTTGCAGGCGGCGGCGCGCACTGCCGCATCGGCTCGGGAGACGTGCAGTATCTTGGCCCAGAACCACTCGGAGGAGTAGATGCCACCTATGTAGCGGCTGTAGTCGGGGAACTGGCCGCCGTGGCACAGGGCCGTGATGGCCTCGGCCTCCTCGATGGCGGTGTGATCCTTCCACAGCACGAACATGGCGTTGGGGTTGTCGGCAAACTCCGGGCGCAGGGCCAGCACTCGCCCTTCCTCATCGATGGGGGCCGGGGTGGAGCCTGTGCTGTCCACTCCGATGCCGCGCACGGCGGCGCGCTGCTCGACGGACAGTTGACCGACCACGTTGACCACCGCCTGCTCCATGGATTCGATGTAGTCGAGGGGGTGGTGGCGGAACTGGTTGTTGACCGGCTGGCAGTAGTGGCCGGCCTGCCAGCGTGGGTAATAGACGACATGGGTCGCCAGCTCGGCGCCGTCCTGGCAGCGCACGGCGAGTGCCCTGACCGAGTCGCTGCCGAAATCGAGTCCGATGACTATGGGGTCGGATCTGAGGTGCTCAGACATAAGTGCTCCTGACCATCAATGAGGGGTGACTGGGGGGAACCATAGGAGATGGGCAGGAGGGGCGGTTAGCCATTGGCTGCTGGAAATATGGATTTTAACGCTGTCAGTGCGAGAGGGTGACGGCCATCCAGAAATGGATATGTGACAATTTTGCTAAATATATAGACGAAATGGCTGCAATCTCATGGCGTGATCCTGCTCTCCATTTTTCCATGTGAAAACGATTACAACTTGGTTCGCTCAACCAGCAACAACAATAACATCCTGTTTAAGCATGTTTTTATATGGCTGTGACTTGATTGACTCGACGAACAGCTCTGCGTGGATACATGGATTGATAGCACCGTTGGAGACACTCGCATGAACAAAATCGTTAAAGGCATGATCGCAATGGGGTTTGCCCTTGGTATGGCAAATTCTGCTTTGGCGGCCGAGGCGCTCAAGCTCGGCTACCTGGTCAAGCAGCCCGAAGAGCCCTGGTTCCAGACCGAGTGGAACTTCGCCGACAAGGCGGGCAAGGATCTGGGCTTCGAGGTGATCAAGATAGCCGTGCCCGATGGGGAGAAGACCCTCAATGCCATCGACAGCCTGGCGGCCAATGGCGCCAAGGGCTTCGTCATCTGCACCCCAGACCCCAAGCTTGGGTCCGCCATCATGGCCAAGGCCAACAGCATGGGTCTGAAGGTGATCACGGTGGATGACCAGTTCGTCAATGCCAAGGGCCAGCCCATGGAGCAGGTGCCCCTGGTGATGATGGCCGCCACCAAGATTGGCGAGCGTCAGGGCCAGGAGCTCTACCAGGAGATGCAAAAACGCCAGTGGGACGTGAAAACGACAGCCGTGCTCGCCATCACCGCCGACGAGCTCGATACCGCCCGTCGCCGGGTCGAGGGCTCCCTGGGCGCGCTCAAGGCAGCCGGCTTCCCCGAAGGCCAGATCTACCGCTCCCCCACCAAGGCCAACGACATTCCGGGGGCGTTGGACGCCGCCAACTCCATGCTGGTGCAACACCCCGAGGTCAAAAACTGGCTCATTGTCGGCATGAATGACAACACTGTGCTCGGCGGCGTGCGCGCCACCGAAGGGCAGGGCTTCAAGGCCGAGAACGTCATCGGCATCGGCATCAACGGGGTGGATGCGGTGAACGAGCTCTCCAAGTCCAGCGCCACCGGCTTCCTCGGCTCCCTGCTGCCAAGCCCGGACGTGCACGGCTACAAGAGCATCCAGATGCTCCATGACTGGGTCGTCAACGGTGCCGAGCCTGCCAAGTTCACCGAGGTGACCGACGTGGTGCTCATCACCCGGGGCAACTTCAAGGCCGAGCTGCAGAAGAAAGGGCTGTGATCGCCAACCCTGATACCCATGCCGGCATGGCGGAGTGCGCCGTGCCGGCTGGCTGGAGTCATCTCATGAATCAAGTTCCATATCTGGAGTTTTGCGGCATCAGCAAGGAGTTCCCCGGTGTCAAGGCGCTGCAGAACGTCTCCTTCTCCTGCCAGCAGGGCTCGGTGCACGCGCTGATGGGGGAGAACGGCGCGGGCAAATCCACCCTGCTCAAGATCCTGAGCGGCTTTCAGGCCCCCACCACAGGGGTGGTGAAGCTGGCCGGTCAGGAGAAGGTGTTTCAAGACACGGTCGACGCCCTGGAGAGCGGGATCGCCATCATCTATCAGGAGCTGCATCTGGTGCCCGAGATGAGCGTGGCCGAGAACATCTACCTGGGGCAGTTGCCGACCCGGCGCGGCGTCATCGATCGGGAGAAGCTCTACCAGGATGCGGCGAAACAGCTGGCGCGCCTCGGCATGGATGTGTCGCCTGAGACGCCGCTCAAGTACCTGTCCCTGGGTCAATGGCAGATGGTGGAGATCGCCAAGGCCCTGACCCGGGATGCCAGCGTCATCGCCTTCGACGAGCCGACCAGCAGCCTGTCGTCGCGCGAGATAGATCAGCTGTTTCGGGTCATTCGCCAGCTGCGGGACGAGGGCAAGGTCATTCTCTACGTCTCCCATCGGATGGACGAGATCTTCGCCCTGTGCGATGCCATCACCGTCTTCAAGGATGGCCAGTTCGTGCGCACCTTCGCCTCCATGGCCGAGGTGGACCGGGACCTGCTGGTCAAGACCATGGTGGGTCGGGAGCTGACCGACATCTATGGCTACAGCCCGAGGGCACTCGGCGAGGCGGGCCTCAAGGTAGAGAACCTCATGGGGCCCGGCCTCAAGGCGCCGGTGTCGCTCGAGGTCAGGCGCGGGGAGATCCTCGGCATCTTCGGGCTGGTGGGGGCCGGGCGCAGCGAGCTGATGAAACTCATCTTCGGCGCCGAGCAGCCCCGAGGCGGTGAGATAGCGGTGTTTGGCAAATCTGTGGTCATTCAGAGCCCCATCGACGCCATTCGCAGCGGCATCATGCTCTGCACCGAAGACAGGAAGGCCCTCGGCATCATCCCCATCCACTCGGTGCAGGAGAACATCAACATCAGCGCCCGCCGCCACAAGGCGTGGGGGGGCTTCTGGATAAACCAGCAGTGGGAGGACGAAAACGCGAGGCTCAGGATCCGCGACATGGGGGTCAAGACCCCGTCTCCCCATCAGGCCATCATGAACCTCTCCGGCGGCAACCAGCAGAAGGCCATTCTGGGGCGCTGGCTCTCCGAAGACATGAAGGTGATCCTGCTCGACGAGCCGACCCGGGGCATAGACGTCGGGGCGAAGAACGAGATTTACAACGTGATTTACGATCTGGCCAAGGTGGGCATCGCCGTGGTGGTGGTCTCAAGCGAGCTGCCGGAGGTGCTGGGCATCGCGGATCGGATCCTGGTCATGCGGGAGGGGGAGATAGCCGGCGAGCTTTCCCACGACGAGGCCGACGAGGTCAAGGCGCTCAATCTGGCCATGCCGGCCCGTTGACCCGCTGACTGCAACGAGATAGCACCCGGAATTTTCAGGAGAATAACCATGACAACAACTACCTCAGTCGGTCAGGCCGCCAGCGCCGCCACGGCGAGCGGCACCCGCCTGCAACTGGCCCGCATCTGGGATCAATACGGCATGCTGGTGATCTTCGCCATCCTGTTCCTGCTGGCCTGCGTGCTGGTGCCCAACTTCGCCAGCCTGATCAACATGCGGGGCCTGGGTCTGGCCGTCTCCATGTCGGGCATGGTGGCCTGCGGCATGCTGTTCTGCCTCGCCTCAGGCGAGTTCGACATGTCGGTGGGCTCCGTAGTGGCCTGCTCCGGCGTCGCTTGCGCCGTGGGCATCAACGCTACCGAGAGCATCACGGTCGGCATCCTGGCCGGCATGTCGGTGGGGGTGCTGTTTGGCCTCATCAACGGCATAGTGGTGGCCAAATTCAAGATCAACGCCCTCATCACCACCCTCGCCACCATGCAGATGGCGCGCGGGGTGGGTTACATCATCTCCGACGGCAAGGCGGTGGGCATAGTGGAGGAGGGCTTCTTCGAGCTCGGCAACTCCGCCCTGCTCGGGATCCCGACGCCCATCTGGCTGACGGCGGTCTGCTTCGTGCTGTTTGGCCTGCTGCTCAACAAGACCACCTTCGGTCGCAACACCCTGGCCATGGGGGGCAACGAGGAGGCGGCGCGTCTGGCCGGGGTCAACGTGGTGCGCACCAAGATCATCATCTTCACCATGACCGGGCTCATTGCCTCCATCGCCGGCATCATACTGGCGTCGCGCATGACCTCGGGCCAGCCCATGACCTCCATCGGCTTCGAGCTGGTGGTGATCTCCGCCTGCGTGCTGGGTGGGGTCTCCATGAAGGGAGGCATCGGCAAGATCTCCTACATCATCGCCGGGGTGCTGATCTTGGGGCTGATGGAGAACGCCATGAACCTGCTCAACATCTCCCCCTTCGCCCAGTACGTGGTGCGTGGCCTCATCCTGCTCGCCGCCGTCTTGTTCGACCGCTACAAGCAGGTGCGCAAGGCGCGCGTCTGAGCGATTGCTCCCTCAGGCACCAGATCGGCCCTCGCTGGTCTGGTGCCTCCTTCAAGCAAGCTGTGAGCCAGTTCAATAAATTCACATCAGGCCGCTTGCGAAAATAGGTTGTTTCCACGCCGGATCTCTACAATGGCCCAAGCCGACTTTTTTACCCAAGCGCTGTTTTCCGCCATGTCCTCGATGCAAAAAGAGAAGCCGAAACAACTCAATCCCCTGTTGCCGGGTTACGCCTTCGATGTCTTTCTGGTCTCGGGCATGACCCCCATAGAGCAGGGGAGCGCGCTGGATTTCACCATAGACCGGCCCCAGGGCATGAAGGGCTTCATCGTCAATCTGACCATCAGGGGCAAGGGGCAGATCTTTCAGGGGGACAAGGCCTTCACCGTGGAGCCCGGCGACCTGCTGCTGTTTCCACCGGCGGCCGTGCACTATTACGGCCGGGCGCCGTATGCGCGTGAGTGGTATCACCGCTGGGTCTATTTCCGGCCGCGGGCCTATTGGGCCGATTGGCTCAAGTGGCCCCAGGTGACGGAGCAGGTGGGACGACTACAACTGGCGGACGGCCAGTTGCTCGCCGAATTTGATGCCCTCTTCCTCGACATCGAGGAGACCCACCAGCAGCTGCGCCCCATGTCGGAGCAGCTGGCCATGAACCTCTTGGAGCGGCTGCTCATCCGCTGTTACGAGGCCTCCTCCCAGGACGACTATCCCGCCATCGACCACAGGGTCCACCAGGCGTGCCAGATCCTGAGCGAGTCGCTGTCGGCCGAGATCTCGGTGGAGGCGCTGGCTGAGCAGGTGTTCTTGTCCCCCTCGCGCCTCGCCCACCTGTTTCGCGAGCAGGTGGGGGTGAGCATAGTGCGCTGGCGCGAGGATCAGCGCATCATGCGGGCCAAGCTGCTGCTGCAGACCACGCCGCTGTCGGTCGCCACCATAGGCCAGCAGGTGGGCTATGACGATCAGCTCTACTTCTCGCGGGTGTTCCGAAAGCGGGTCGGGGTCAGCCCCACCGAGTATCGCAAATGCGCCACGCCGCTCTGATAGCCGGGACCCGCGAGCGGGGGAAGCCCCAACAGGGGTGAGTGCCGGCAATGTTTCCTGCCACCAGGAGGGTTCCGACGACGGGACGTGCCCGTCAACATGGCGATCTGATGGCGCCAGTCGCAGCCAAATATCGGCCCGGCGCAGAGCCCGGATCTCGCCGACCCCGACACTGTGCCGCGCCCGGTTCGGCCGGGCAGGGGGCGGGGGGCGAAATCGGCGCAGACAATGGGGGCGCCTTTCCCTTATGCTCTGGCCTTTGCCCTGACCCCGTGATGTCCCGATGAACCGCGCCCCCCTGTTGCTGATGATACTGGTCACCCTGCTGGCCGCCGCCGGCTGGCTCTTCTCGAAAGAGGCTATTGGTGAACTCCCTCCCGCCGCCTTTATCGGCAGCCGCTTCCTGCTGGCCGCCCTGCTCTTGTTGCCGCTCGCCTGGCTGCGCGAACCGCCCCCCAGCCGTTCGCAGCTGCTGCGGGCCGCCGGCTGTGGCACCCTGCTCGGCGCCAGCCTGCTGTGCTGGGTCACCGCCATCAGCCAGAGCGATGCCCTGGGCAGTGGCGCCTTCATCATGAGCGTGGCCACCCTGATGGCGCCGCTCGCCGCCTGGGCGGCGTTCAAGGCCAGACCCGGTCGCCACTACTGGCTCACCCTGCCCGTTGCCATCGCTGGCCTGCTGCTGCTCTCCAGCAGCACCCACTGGGGTGAGACTCACCCCGGCCAAACAGCCGTGTCCCTCTCCCTGTTCTGGTTTCTGTCGGCCGCCGCCACCCTGGGGGTTCAGCTCGCGGTGCACCGCCACTTCGCCCAGTCCATCCCTCCCACCTGGCTCACCTGCATCCAGCTGGCGGTGACCGGGCTGCTCGGCACCCTGCTCTCCCTGTCGACCGAGCAGTGGCCCGCCAGCGGGATCAGCCACGGTATCTGGGGCTGGTTTGCCGCCAGCGTGCTCATCGCCACCACCCTGCGCTACTGGCTGCTCACCCACGCCTTGAGCAAGATGACCACGGCCCACGCCGCCCTGCTGATGCTGCTCGAACCGGTCTGGACCCTGATCCTGAGCACCCTCTTCTACGGCGAGCCCCTGGGCCCCGCCAAGCTGGCCGGCGCCGGCCTGGTGCTGGGCGCCCTGGTGCTCTACCAGCTCCCCCTGCTGCTGCGAAGCCGCAAATTCAAAGCGTCCAACGGATAAGAGGCCGCCCCCAGCCAGAACGGGTGGTTATCGGCAAAAGAACGGGCCTGCACTCGCAGGCCCGTTTTTATGGCTGGATACCCATCCCTTGGCGCTTGTAGATAACGGCCAGAGAAGCATGGGGATCAGCGCAGCTCAGAGGCGGCAGGAAAAATGCTGGTTCACCAGCTGGATAAAGTTGCGCTTGCGTTTGTGTTCGGTCGCCAGTGCCTTGAGCTGCTGATCAAAGTGCTCCTGCCGCGCCTTGTCATCCCCCAGCGACTGCTCCAGCTTGCGCAGCACCGCCACCGCTTGCTCATAGCCATGGTGCTGACCCGTCGCCACATAGCAGGCGGCAACCCGAAAGCGATAACTCATGGCCAGCACAGGCTCTGCCGGCGCTATCCTGTCGGCCAGGGTGAGCAGCAGTTCCGGGCTTATCCTGTGGAGCGCCACCCAGTCGCAGGCATCCTGCACCCTGTCCAGTGCCAGATAGAAGCGCACCAGTGCATCCTGATGGGAGGATAAATTGAAGGGCTGCCTGACGGCGGCCAACGCCTTGAGGCGCTGTTCGACCCAGGGCAACAGGGTCTCATCCTGCCAGGCCAGCTGCTGCTGCAACTGGCGCAGATGCATGAATCCTTCAATATTGGGGAATCGTTCGAAACGGGCCCTGGCCAGGCGCCATGCTCGCCCCTTCTCGCCGAGAGCCACACATAGCGCAATCTCGGCCTCATCGCAGGCATCCTGCTCATGGGGCGATACCGCCCCCTTGCGCGCCTTGGTGAGCCAATACTCTCCCTCCAGCGGCTCCTGATGCTCGCAACAGAGCATGCAGAGCTTGAGCCAGTCCCAGGTACAGCCCGCCATGCTGGCCAGCAGCTTAAGTTCGTGGCGCCAGTCACCGCAGGCTCTGGCCGCCTCCAGCAGAGGGTGGGCGTAGCGCAGCAGCTCCCAGTTACCTTCCTGCTCCTGGTCCTGGTCCTGCTCCCCCTGGGTCAGCGCTCGCTCAAGCCCCTGCTCGCACAGCGCCAGAAAGGCCGGACTTTGAGGGAGGTCACCAAAGGCCTCCTCTTCCGGGAACACATCCATGGGTTGCTCGACAAGATGAGTAAAGAGCCAGTTGACCTTGTCGTGCTCGGACCAGGGCAGCAGGGCAAAGAGCGCGGGGAGGCGCTCGCAGATATCAGCCTCCAGTTCGAAGCGATCACCATTGGAGTCATCTATCTGCAGCAGCACAGTGTTGAGGCGCTTGAGGGCATGATGGGTCAGCTGCCACTGCTGCTCAAGCGGCAGGGCATCGACCCCCTCCCAGATCGCTTCAAACTGTTCGGTGGCCTCGGCGAAATAGTCGCTCACCTCCCGCCATTCCCACATATCCTGTCTGGGCAACGCCTTGTTGATCAAGGTTTTCAGCTTGGCGGGGGAGAGCGCCTGCTCACTCAGATCCACTTTCCTCAGCCAGTGTTGCCAGCGTTTGGGGTTGCGACCGAGCTCATCGAGCAGCACCTCTAGCAGGGCCGGTTGCTCTTGCCGGTCGAAATAGGCACGCAGCCGCGCCCGCTCATCGGGCACCTGCGAAAGCGCCCCCTCCTCGCCGTCAAGACCGGCCAGCTGCCTGTTGAAGGCCAGAGCGGTGGCGACCCCGTGTTTGCAGATCGTCTGATAATCGGCGGCCGGGCAGTTGCAGTGGCTCACCAGCTCGCGCCCAATTGCCAGCCTCACCCGATAGAGGTGACCGCCCTGCACCCGGGCGCTGATGGTCTTGCCATCCTGACTGAGCTGTTGCACCCGCCCTTGACTGAGCAATTGCACCCCTTTGGCAAAGCTGGCCTCGCCGCTCTGCGCCTTGAGCGCGGCAACATCGATCAGTTCATCGGCGTGGTTGGAACTGTGAGTCAAGGGGACCTCCTTCTTTGACGGGGGCAAGTTTGCCTATGATGCATCAACTCAGGTCACGGGCACAGGCAATGTGATCGCCCCTCCTGCTCCTTGCTTTCGGGAACCTCTGATCACGCTTTGTTCATCAGGCCTAGAAGGGAGAGAGATAAAAGTTGAGCCTGGGTGATCAGGCTCAATTGGGGCAGTGAAGGCTGCTCTGAGCAGGGACCGTGCCAGGCACTGCGCAAGGGCGCGAGCTGGTGGTTGGCCAGCAATGGCTGGCCAACCATTGGGCGGTCTGCTCCCTATCCGATAAGCGTGCCCCCGGCAAACGGGCAGAGATAACCGCCGATCTCGCGCCCCGAGAGGGTGCCACCGTCACCTAAGCCCAGCCTTGCGACTCGATAGAGGCGAGCCAGCGATCGCGCGCCTCTGCAGTGCTTGCCAACTCGCTCGAACACCTCTCGCAGGGGGCGGGCGGTGCCATCGGCCAAGGCCTGCCACAGCACTGGCATCATGGTTTCATCACTGGGCGGGATTGGTTGCATGGCGCCTGAGAAGCAGACAAAACAGGGGCTTAGCTTGCCACACTGACCTGGTTGGGGCCAATTGCGGTCGCTTTCATGCTTGGGACTTTGTGAACAAGCCCCCGGGAGGGGGCTTGTCTCGGGTTGACTCAGAGGGCGGCAACCGCCTCTCGCACCAGTTGGGCCAGCTCGTCCCATCGACCTTCGTTGACCAGCTTGGCCGGCACCATCCAGGTGCCGCCGCAGGCGATCACCGAATCCAGGGCCAGATAGTCTGGCAGGTTGGCCGGGGTGATGCCGCCGGTGGGCATGAAACGCACCGGGTAGACGGCGCCGAGGGCCTTGAGCATGGGGATGCCGCCGGACTGCTCGGCCGGGAAGAACTTGAGCTGGCGCAGCCCCATCTCCATGGCCTGTTCGACCAGGCTGGGGTTGTTGACCCCCGGGATGATGGCCATGCCCTTGTCCAGGCAATACTGCACCGTGCTGGGGTTGAAGCCCGGACTGACGATGAAATCCGCCCCGGCGTCGACGGCCGCATCCACCTGCTCGCGGGTGAGCACGGTACCGGCGCCGATCAGCAGGTCTGGATAGGCCGCCCGCATCTGGCGGATGGCCTCGGCGGCGGCCGGGGTGCGGAAGGTGACTTCGGCGGCGGGCAGGCCGTTCTCCACCAGCACCCGGGCGAGGGGGGCGGCGAGGCTGGCATCTTGCAGCGCGATGACGGGGATCACCTTGAGGGCTTCGAGGCGGGGGATGAGATCAGACATGGGAGGGCTCCTTGGCCGTTGGCATATGGGACTGGGGGATGATGGCCCCCGGGTATTGAATGACGGCGGCGGCGAGGCGATGGCCGGCCCGGGCCGCCTCGACGGGGTCGCCCCCTTGCAGGCGGGCGGCCAGATAACCGGCGCTGAACGAATCGCCCGCGGCCGTGGTGTCGACCACCAGGGCGGGGTCGAGCCGCGTCGCCGCCACCTCTATCTGTTGCTGCGCCGTGACGACGAGGCAGGGCTCGGCGCCGCGCTTGATAACGATCTCGGCCACTCCCCGGGCCTGGGTGCGCGCAATGCATTGTGCCAGTGACTCGTCGCCCCAGAGCGCGATTTCGTCATCCTGGGTGAGCAGGGCGATGTCGGTCTGGGCCAGGATGGCGGCGTAGGCCGCCCTGGCCTCTTCCCTGTCGGCCCAGAGGCGGGGGCGATAGTTGTTGTCAAACACCAGCCGGGCGCCCCGGGTGCGGGCGGCGGCGAGGCCATCGAGCAGCCGCTGGCGTGATGGGGGGGGCAGGATGGCCAGGCTGATGCCGCTCAGGTAGATAAGCTCGCACTGGCCGAGCGCGGCGAGAATGGCCTCGGCCGCTGCTTGTTCCAGCCAGTAGCGGGCGGCGGCGTCACTGCGCCAGTAGGTGAAGGAGCGTTCGCCGTTGGCGGCCGTGTCGATGAGGTAGAGCCCCGGCGCCTTGTCAGGCAGGCGCTGCACCCAGTCTGTCTGGATCCCCTCCGCTTGCCAGGCGGTCAGCATCTCGCTGCTGAGTCCATCCTGGCCCAGGGCGGTGACGTAGCGTACCGCCAGTTCGCCGGTCTCGTTCTCCTGCCGCCTGCCCAGGCGGGCGAGGTAGAGGGCCGTGTTGAGGGTATCCCCGCCAAAGCCCTGGGCGAGCAGGCCTTGCCCGGCCTGGCGCAGCTCCACCATACATTCGCCGATCACGGCTATCTGTCGGATCATGGTCGCGACTCCTGCAAAAAGTTAACGGGCGCTCGCCAGCGGGTGGCGCCACATGCGGTACATGGTGTGGCAGTTGACGAACAGAAACGTGGTCTCGATCAGGCTGCCACCGATGGAGCCGATCAGTATGTTGTGGCTGGTCCAGCACAGGCCGCCGGCCAGCATGGAGAGCCGCAGCCCTATGCCCTGGGCCCGGAACAGTCCCCAGGTGCCTATGGTGGTGCCTATGATGGGCAGCCACTGCACCGGGCTGTGGATCCCCGGGATGCCGAGCCCCCACACCAGCAGCAGGAAGAACAGCATCACCCAGGGGCTGCGGGTGCGCCCCGAGGCGATGGTGCGGCCACAACTGAGCCCGGCACTGAGGGCCGCCGTGTTCGCCCCCATGAGCAGGAAGTGGAGGGCGATGGCCCCCTGATAGAGGCACAGTCTCAGCCGAAAGCGCCTGTCGTCCCGTTGCAGGAAGGCGCTCACCCCGACCAGCATGGCGGCAAGGCCGATGCCTTGCGCCAGGGGTTGCTGCTGGAACAGGGTCCAGAGCGGGGTCAGCCAGCCGAGGTCGCCGCTCACAGGGTGACTCCGCTCTTGAAAATGGCCAGCTCCCGAAAGTCGTTGCGCTCGTTGCAGGTCGGCTTGCCGTTGGCGATGTCGACGATGAGGTCGACGAACTGCTCGAGCAGGCGGCTCATGGGGGTACCCTCGATCAGGGAGCCTGCGTTGAAATCGATCCAGTGGGGCTTGCGCCTGGCCAGATCGCTGTTGGTGGCGAGCTTGACCGTGGGGGCCGGGCCGCCGTAGGGGGTGCCCCGGCCTGTGCTGAACAGCACCATGTGGCAGCCGGCGCCGGTCAGGGCGCTGGTGGCCACGGCGTCGTTGCCGGGGGCGCTCAGCAGGTTCAGGCCGGGACGTTGCAGGCGGGCGCCGTAGGGCAGCACGTCCACCACCTGGCTCTGGCCCGCCTTCTGGGTGCAGCCGAGGGATTTCTCCTCCAGGGTCGAGATGCCGCCCGCCTTGTTGCCGGGGGAGGGGTTCTCGTAGATGGGTTGCTGGTGGTCGATGAAGTACTGCTTGAACTCATTGACCATGCTGACCGTCTTGTGGAAGGTCTGCTCATCCTGGCAGCGGGACATCAGGAGGCGCTCGGCGCCGAACATCTCGGGCACCTCGGTCAGCACAGAGGTGCCGCCGTGCTGGATCACATAGTCGGAGAAGCAGCCGAGCAGCGGGTTGGCCGTGATGCCGGACAGGCCATCGGATCCGCCGCACTCCAGGCCGAACTTGAGCTCACCCAGGCGTCCCGGCTGGCGCTGATCTTCCTTCATGCGGGCCAGCAGCTCGGTGAGCAGACCCACTCCATGTTCCACCTCGTCGTCCTGCTGCTGGCACACCATGAAGCGCACCCGAGACTCATCGATGTCGCCCAGCGTCTCCCTGAAGGCGGCGATCTGGTTGTTCTCGCACCCCAGCCCCACCACCAGTACCCCACCCGCATTGGGATGATGGGCCAGGTTTTGCAGCAGGGTACGGGTGTTGAGGTGATCCTGGCCGAGCTGGGAGCAGCCGTACTGGTGGCTGAACAGATGGACACCATCGATGGCTTGGAGATCGGCGTCTCGCTCGAGGCGTTGCTTCATCTGCTTGGCCAGGGCGTTGACGCAGCCGACGGTGGGCAGGATCCACAGCTCGTTGCGAATGCCGACCTGGCCGTTGTGACGGCGGTAGATCTGGATCTCCCTGTCCGGCAGCGCCGTGCTCACCTCGACCAGCTCTGGCTGATAGCTGTACTCGTCCAGATCGCTGAGGTTGGTGGCCAGGTTGTGGTGGTGGATATGCTCCCCCGGGGCGATGGCGGCGGTGGCGTGGCCGATGGGCAGGCCGTACTTGATGATCTGCTCTCCCGGGGCGAGGGGGAGCAGCGCGATTTTATGGCCGCGGGCCAGGGGCAGCCCCAGGGTGAATGTGGCGCCTTGATGCTCGATGACCTCGCCGGCGGCGAGGTCGCGCAGGCTGACCAAGACATTGTCAGCGGGATGGATACGGATGACGGCTTGCATGATGACTCCTCAGCAGCAGGCGGCCAGCGCCGCGCGCAGCCCCTGCTCACGAATGGCGGTCAGGCAGTGATCTATGCGTTCGACCAGGCCCGGGATGTCGCACAGGGACTGACCCCAGTGATCGCTGTTGGCGAGGATCTCGCGCACCAGCTCGCCCTGGGCCAGCTCGCCGCGCTCGACTGCCGGCCAGAGGCGGGCGTACGCATCGAGCCAGGGCTGATCGTCTTGCAGGGGATAGGGGTGTCCCTCACGCTCGCCACGATAAAACGCCAGCAGGGCGGCCAGTGCGAAGCTCAGGCGCGGCGGCAAGCCCCCTTGTTGTTGCTGGTAGCGCAGCAGCTGCGGCAGCAAACGGGTACGGAACTTGGTCATGCCGTTGAGGGCGATGGCGAGCAGCTGATGCTTGATGAAGGGGTTGCGAAAACGGCTCTGTACGTCATGGGCGAAGGAGAGCAGTTCCTCTTTGGGCAAGTCCAGGGTAGGCACTATCTCGTCGCTCATGATGCGCAGCACGAACTCACCGACCTGTTCATCGGCCATGGCTTCCCCCACTGTATCCAGCCCCGCCAGGAAGGCGACCGGTACCAGGGCGGTGTGGGCGCCGTTGAGGATGGCGACCTTGCGCTCCTTGTAGGGCTTGATGTCGGAGACGATGCGGATGTTGAGGGCCTGATCGGCGGGCATCTGGTCGAGGCAGAGGGCTTGCTCGAGCCAGGCCGGCCCCTGGATAACTAGCAGGTAGAAGTGCTCGGCGGTGACCACGAACTGATCTTGATAACCAAACTGTGCCTGCAGCTCGGCGTGTTCATCCCGGGGGAAGCCGGTGACGATGCGATCGACCAGGGTGGAGCAGAAGGTGTTGTGCTCGTGCAGCCAGGTCTGGAAGGCGGCGGGCAGCTGCCACTTTGCGGCGTAGCGCAGCACCAGCTCGCGCAGGGCCTCGCCGTTGTAGTCGATGAGCTCGCAGGGCAGCAGCACCCAGCCCTTGTCGGCGGCGCCGTCAAAATGGGTGAAGCGCTCGAACAAGAGGCGGGTCAGCTTGGCCGGGAAGCTCACCGGCGGCGCGTCGTCGAACTGGTCGCCCTCATGGTAACTGATGCCCGCTTCCGTGGTGTTGGAGAAGAGGAAGCGGATATCGGGGTTGCGGGCCAGGGCCAGCACCTCGTCGAACTGGCGATAGCAGTTGAGCTCGCGGTTGACGCTGCGCACCAGGCGCTGGGTGCTGACCGCCTCGCCCGAGGCATCAATGCCGCGAATGACGGTGGTGTAGAGGCCATCCTGGGTGCTGAGGCTGGGGGGAAAGTCGCTGTCGATGGGACGCACTATCACCACGCCGGCATCGAGGCGGGTGTGTTCGTTGAGCAGGTCCAGCTGCCAGTCGATGAAGGCGCGCAGGAAGTTTCCTTCGCCAAACTGGATCACGCGGTCCGGATACTGGGCCCCCGGGAAGGCATCACGATTCAGGCGTTGCATCTTGTTTTCGTTCCTCATGGGGGAGCGGCCCCTGTTACTGGTATGCGTTGGGTGAGATGAGTACGGCGCGGTTTGACTCAAATGGGCGCCGTTGGCGGCGAGGGTGCGTTGCCCCCGCCGTCCGTTGAACCCTCAGTTCAGTTCGATGGCAAAGTAGTCCCGGGCGTTGTTGAAGCAGATGTTCTCCACCATGGCGCCGAGCAGGGCCAGATCGGCCGGTGCCTCTCCCTCTGCGACCCAGCGCCCCACCATGCGGCACAGGATGCGGCGGAAATATTCGTGGCGGGTGTAGGAGAGGAAGCTGCGGCTGTCGGTCAGCATGCCGACGAAGCGGCTGAGCAGGCCGAGCTGGGCGAGCTGGGTCAGCTGACGCTCCATGCCATCCTTCTGATCGTTGAACCACCAGCCTGAGCCGAACTGCATCTTGCCGGGGATGTTGCCCCCCTGGAAGTTGCCAATCATGGTGCCCAGCACCTCGTTGTCCCTGGGGTTCAGGCAGTAGAGGATGGTCTTGGGCAGCGCATCCTGACTGTCCTGGGCATCGAGCAGCCTGGAGAGCGCCCGGGCCATGGGGGCGTCATTGATGGAGTCAAAGCCGGTGTCCGGTCCCAGGGTCAGCAGGCGGCGGCTGTTGTTGTTGCGCAGTGCCCCTATGTGGTACTGCTGCACCCAGTCCCGCCGCTTGTACTCCCCGGCCAGATAGATAAGCACGGCGCTCTTGAAGGCGGCTACTTCATCGGGCGCCAGGGGCTCGCCTCCCAGACGGCGAGCCAGCATGGCGTCGAGTTCCTGCTCGCTGGCCTGGCCAAACAACACCTCGTCCAGGGCGTGGTCCGCTATCTTGCAACCGTGGGCGGCGAAGTGATCCAGCCGGATCGCCAGGGCATGGGTGAGATCGGCAAAGCGGCGGATCTCGACATCGCTCACTTCCCCCAGCCGGGCCAGATAGTCGGCAAACCCCTCGGCCTCTATGTTGAAGGCCTTGTCCGGCCGCCAGCTCGGCAGCACCTTGATGTCGAAGCCGCTGTCCGCGGCGATGGCGGCGTGGTGGCGCAGATCATCGACGGGATCATCCGTGGTGCCCGCCATCTTGACCTTCATCTGCCGCATGATGCCGCGGGCCGAGAACTCGGGACGGGCCAGCTTGTCGTTGCAAAAGTCCCATATCTCCCGGGCCGTGTCCGGGCCCAGCAGGGTGCCGGTCAGGCCGAAGGGGCGTTTTAGCTCGAGATGGGTCCAGTGATAGAGGGGGTTGCCTAGGGTCTGGGGCACGGTGCGCGCCCAGGCCTCGAACTTGGCGTAGTCGTCGGCATCTCCGGTGCAGAACCGCTCGTCCACCCCGTTGGATCGCATGGCTCGCCACTTGTAGTGGTCACCCTTGAGCCAGATCTCGTACAGGTTGGCGAAGCCGTGGTCCTGGGCGATGAGCTCGGGAGGCAGGTGGCAGTGGTAGTCGAAGATGGGTTGCCCGGCGGCGAAGCCGTGATAAAGCTGGCGAGAGAATTCGGTGTCCAGCAGAAAGTCATCTGTCATGAAGGCGGTCATTCGGCTTGCTCCGTACGAGATATCTCGGTGAGTGGGCTAGTTGTTGGACCAATTATTCGCCTTGCCAGACATCTCGTCCAGTCACTTTGAGCCAAAAATCCCAGCCAGGTCACAAAATCCCCCCGATTGGACTGAAATGGCCTCTTATGGCGCTGTTCTGGCGGCGACATGGCGCCAAGGCTCTCACATGCGGAATGATTTGGAGCCGTTAGGTGCCTGTCAGCCCATTGCAATGGCATAAAATGTGACCCGAGTTGGGTTTATGACTGCCGGTCTGTGGGGGTATTCGTTTTTTGTGATGGCTCTCAACATTCATAGATGTTCTACCAATTACAGTTGGCACCTCGAAGATGTAGGACATTAAGACTGACTCCTCACGGAAGAGGTCTAGCAGATAACAACACACACTTGAGGTCCCGCTCCAATGAAGATGAAAACCCTCACCGCCGCCATCCTGATGGCCGCCCCGCTGGCCCTGGCCGCCTTCTCTTCCCACGCCATGGACAGGGTCACCCTGAAGCTGGCCCATAACCTGGATACCAACCACGTGGTCCACCAGGCCCTGGCCGAGATGGCCAAGGAGATCAGTACCGCCTCCGACGGCAAGATGAAGCTGCGTATCTACCCGGGTGGCCAGATGGGCGGTCCGCGCGAGACCCTGGAGCTGCTGCAAAATGGCGCCCTGGACATGACCAAGGCCAGCGCCAGCGAAATGGAGCCCTTCTCACCGGCCTTCTCCATCTTCAGCCTGCCTTATCTGTTCAAGGATCAGGCCCACTTCAACAAGGTGATCTATGGCCCGGTCGGCCACGCCATGATGGCGGAGACCCGTGACAAGGGCTTCGCCTCCATCGCCGCCTATGTGGCCGGAACCCGCAGCTTCTATGCCAACAAGCCTATCCAGACCCCGGCCGACATGAAGGGCATGAAGATCCGGGTGGTCGCCACCCCGACCACCATCAAGCTGATCGAGCTGCTGGGCGCCGCCCCCGCCCCCATCCCGTTTGGCGAGGTCTATACCGCGCTCCAGCAAGGGGTGATTGACGGCGCCGAGAACAACGAACCCTCCTATGTGCAGACCCGTCACGTGGAGGTGGCCAAGTTCTACGCCGAGGATCAGCACACCGCCGTGCCCGACTTCCTGGTGATCTCCACCAAGGTGTGGGACAAGCTCTCGGACGAACAGAGACAGATCCTGGAGACGGCGGCCAAGCACTCCGAGACCCATCAGCAGGCGCTGTGGGACAAGGAAGTGGCGGCATCGCGCAAGCAGGCCGCCGAGGCGGGCGCCACCTTCATCCAGGTCGACAAGGAGGCCTTCCGCACCGCACTGGCCCCCCTGTATGAGGATTTCCGCAAGGATCCGGTGCGTGGCGCCTGGCTTGGCAAGATCGAGAACGAAGCAGCCCAGTAATCATGAGGAGAGGGCGGCCCGCGCCGCCCTCTCGGGAGAAGTGCAATGCGTCTTGAAAAGTTCAAGCGACCGATAGACAGGTTGCTCGCCGGGTTCACCGTCACCGTGATGTCCATGCTGGTGGTCTGTGTGGTGTGGCAGGTGTTCAGCCGTTATGTGCTGTCGCAACCCAGCACAATGACGGATGAGATAGCCCGCTTCAGCATGATCTGGGTGGGGCTGCTCGGCGCCGCCTATGCGACCGGCAAGCGCCGCCACCTCAGCATCGACCTGTTTGTTTCCAACCTCAAGGGCAGCCGAAAGCTCATCAACCAGCTGTTCGTGGATCTCTGCGTGCTGCTGTTTGCCGGCAGCGCCATGGTGTGGGGCGGGCTGACCCTGGTGGCCAAGGTCTACAGCACGGGCCAGGTGTCCCCCGCCATGCAACTGCCCATGGCCTATGTCTATGTGGTGCTGCCGCTGAGCGGCCTCATCATCTGCTACTACTGCGTGCTCTACATAATGGAGACCCTGCTCGACAGCCTGGCTCCCACCCCCGATCTTGCCCCCTCAGAGGAGAACATCTGATGGATTGGACCATAGCTCTGGTCATGTTTGGCTCCTTCTTCGTGCTGGTGTTTGCGGGGGTGCCCATCTCGTTCTCCATCGGTCTGGCGACCCTGGCCTCCGGCCTGATGATGCTGCCCCTGGAGACCATACTGGCGGTGATCGGCCAGAAGATGGCGACCGGCCTCGACAGCTTCTCCCTGCTGGCGATCCCCTTCTTCATCCTGGCGGGGACTCTGATGAACTGCGGCGGCATCGCCCAGCGGCTCATCAACTTCTCCCAGGTGCTGGTGGGGCGCATGCCGGGCTCACTCGGCCACGTCAACGTCATGGCCAACATGCTGTTTGGCTCCATCTCCGGCTCGGCGGTGGCCGCCGCCGCGGCGGTGGGGGGCACCATGGCGCCCATGCAGAAGAAGGCGGGTTATGATCCGGCTTATTCTGCCGCCATCAACGTGACCTCCTGCATCTCGGGTCTGCTGATCCCTCCCTCCAACGTGCTGATCATCTATGCCCTGACCGCAGGCGGCATCTCGGTGGCGACCCTGTTCATGGCGGGCTATGTACCCGGCATCCTGATGGGGATCAGCATCATGGCGGTCGGCACCATCATCGCCAAACGCCGCGGCTACCCCGTCGCCGAGCGTCCCTCCTTCGCCGTGGTGATGCGCGCCTTCTGGGAGGCCATCCCCAGCCTGCTGCTGGTGGTCGTGGTGATGGGCGGCATACTCGGCGGCATCTTCACCGCCACCGAGGCCTCCGCCATCGCCGTGGTTTACACCTTCGTGCTCTCCGTGGTCATCTACCGCGAGGTCAAGCTCAAAGAGCTGCCGGCCATCATGCTCGATTCCGTCATCACCACCGCCATCGTGCTGCTGCTGATCGGCATCTCGGTGGGCATGTCCTGGGCCATGACCAATGCCGACATTCCCTATACCATCAGCGACGCCCTGATGAATGTCTCCGATAACCCCCTGGTTATCCTGCTCATCATCAACGTCATCCTGCTGATCGTCGGCGTCTTCATGGACATGACGCCGGCCGTGCTCATCTTCACCCCCATCTTCCTGCCGATCGTCACCGAGCTTGGGATGGATCCGGTGCATTTCGGCATCATGATGGTGTTCAACCTCTGCATCGGCCTCTGTACGCCGCCGGTCGGCAGCGCCCTGTTCGTGGGTTGCTCCGTCTCCGGGGTCAAGCTGCAGTCCCTCATCAGGCCCATGCTGCCCTTCTTCTTCGTGCTGTTGCTGAGCTTGCTGGCGGTGACCTATATACCGTCCCTGAGCCTGTTCCTGCCGGGGCTGTTCGGCATGCATTGAGGATCAAGACGCACGAGTGAGCCGCTGGCTCACTCGTGCATTTTGGGTTAAATTGGTATAACAAGTTTTCGCTGCCGGGCACATGCCCGGCACTTGCTGCAAAGAGGCCAGGGTGTGAGTGACATTAATGTGGATGTCTTCGAGTCGAAACGGCTCTATCAGAAAGTCGCCGCCGAGCTGAAACAACGGATTGCGAGTCAGCGTTACAAGGTTGGCGAACGGCTGCCGGCGGAGCGACTCATCGCCGAGGAGATGGAGGTGAGCCGCACCGTGGTGCGCGAGGCCATCATCATGCTGGAGGTCGAAGGGCTGGTGGCGGTGCAGAAGGGCTCGGGCATCCATGTGATCGCCCAGGAGAGCCAGAGCGCCGAGCCAGCGCCGACCCTGGATGATGCCCTGCTGACCGCGGGTCCGTTCGAGTTGCTTCAGGCCCGCCAGCTGCTGGAGAGCAACATCGCCGAGTTTGCCGCGACCCAGGTGACCAAACAGGACATCATGGAGCTGCTCAAGATCCAGGCCCTGGCCCGCAAGGAGGACAGGGCCCGGGATTCGGAGTGGGACAAGCAGTTTCATATCCAGGTCGCCAAGGCGACCCAGAATTCGGTGTTGGTGATCCTGACCGAGCAGCTCTGGCTTCACCGCGAGCGCAACCCCTATTGGCGCAAGCTGCATGAACATATCGACGACAAGGCGATCGCCAGCTGGTGCGACGACCACGACCAGATCCTCAAAGCCTTGATACGAAAGGATCCCCAGGCCGCCAAGCTGGCCATGTGGCAACATCTGGAGAACACCAAGCACATGTTGTTCCAGGCCACCACCTTTGACGATGAGATGAATGACGATCGTTATCTTTTCTCCGAGAATCCCGTGGTGCATCTGGTGATGAACGAGGCGGTCAACGAGTAGATCCCGGTACTGTGGTCGTCAACGCCCCCCCCCTCGCCAGCCTGCTGACGGGGGTTTTTCATGTGTGCAGGCAAGGGACTGAGTGTCATGGGTCGCCTCGTCCTGCCTCGGGCGCGGGGAAGGGCACAGGAGGGCTGGACGACAGAGGGGCGGCGCCAGGCACAAAAAAACACCGGCGCCTGGGGCGCCGGTGTCTGCTGCGGGTCGCACTGGCCGCATCGCGGCCGATGGACTTAGCGCAGTATCATCTGCTCGCGGCCCGGGCCGACGGAGACCATGGGCACGGGGACGCCCATCAGCTCCTCGATGCGCAGCACGTAGCGCTGGGCGGCCAGGGGCAGCTCTTCGAACTTGCGGCAGCCGGAGATGTCTTCGCTCCAGGCTTCCATGGATTCGTAGACGGCCTTGAGACCGGCGGTCTGTGGCCAGATCGGGTTTTCGGTGTGGGCACCCTCGTAGGCGACGCAGATCTTCAGATCCGGCATGCCGGAGAGGCAGTCCAGCTTGGTCAGGGCCACTTCGTTGGCGGCCTGGATCTCCAGACCCTGCTTGGTGGCGACGGCATCGAAGTAGCCGATGTCACGGGGACGGCCGGTGGTGGCGCCGAACTCGTTGGCGAACTTGCGGAACTCTTCCTGGTTCTCCATGGCGGTGATCAGGGTGCCGGTACCGACCGAGGTGCTGAATGCCTTGGCCACGGCGATCACGCGCTCGGGGCGCAGGGCGGGCAGGCCGCCACCGATCCCGGCATAGGCGCCGGAGACGTGGGAGGAGGTCACCCAGGGGTATTCGCCGTAGATGAGGTCACGGCCGGCGCCCAGCTGGGCTTCGAACAGCAGGGTCTCGCCCTTGGCCTGGATGGCCTTGAGGGGCTCGCTGACGTTGCAGATGGCATCGCGCCACGGCTCGGACACTTCCAGCAGCCAGTCGGCCATCTCCTGGGCACTCTGGCTGAACTCGAAGCTGGGGTAGAGGGCCTTGAGCTGGGGCAGTTTCCAGTCGAGGAAGAACTGGATGCGCTCCACCAGCACGTCCGGCTGTTTCAGCCAGCCGACCAGGATCGCCTTTTTCATGACCCGATCACCGTAAGCCGGGGCAATGCCCTGACGGGTGGAGCCATAGGCGCCATCACCCAGACGGACTTCTTCCAGGGTATCTTCCAGGGCGTGGATCGGCAGGCAGAAGGTGGCACGGTCGGAGATGGCGAGTTTCGGAGTGACGCCGGCGGCCTTCACTTCGGCCAGCTCGCGGGTCAGTGGCTCTGGGCTGATGACCATGCCGGGGCCGAGCACGACCAGGCAATCCGGGTTGAAGACGCCGCTCGGCAGCTGATGCAGCTTGAAGGTGCCCAGGTCGTTGACGACGGTGTGGCCGGCGTTGTTGCCGCCCTGAAAACGGATGCTGGCGGCGGATTGACCTGCCAGATAATCGACGATGCGGCCCTTGCCCTCATCACCCCAGTTAGCACCTACGACTACGATAGACGACATGTGACTTTCTCCTAAGACGTTAGGCATCCATCCTAGGAGGCCGATGCGGATTAGAAAAATTAATTATCTTTATTGTTCTGATAACAAAATCATATAATTGCGGCGATATTATCGACGGCCGCGCCCCGTGGCCCGCTTCGGAGTGCCCCATGCTGGATATTCACTGGCTCAACACCTTCGTCACCCTGGCCCGCCTGCAGCACTTCGGTCAGACTGCCACCGAATTGCACATGACCCAGCCCAACGTCAGCCTGCACCTCAAGAACCTGGAGCAGGCGACCCGGGTCAAGCTGGTGGAGCGCAGCCCGTTTCGGCTGACCCAGGCCGGGGAGCGCTTGCTGCAAAGCGCCGAGCGCGCCCTCAACGAGCTGCAACTGTGCCAGGCCGATCTCAATGCCCTCGGCCAGTTCAGTCAGGGCAAGCTCGCCATCGCCGCCAGTGACATCATCTCGCGGCTGCTGCTGATCCAGCCGTTCCAGCGTTTCAAGCAGGCCTTCCCCGGCATCGATCTCACCCTGTTCAACACCACCTCGGATCAGGCGGCCGAGCTGGTGAAGGGGGGCAAGGCGGATCTCGGCTTCGTGATGGCGCAAAAGCGCAGCGAGCCGCTGTTTTACACCGAGTTGCAACAGGTGACCTGGTGCGCCCTGGGGCAGGGGCTCAGCCGCTGGCAGGCGCGGGCCAGGGCAGGGGAGAGCGACCCCCTCGACGAGCCCACCCTGATCCTGCTGGGTCATGACACCCGCACCCGGGCGCTGATCGACCCCTCCTTGCCCCTGCTCGGGTTGCCGAGCTGCCGCATCATGGAGGTGGGCAGCGTGGACGCCCAGCTCGACTGGGCCGAGGCGGGGTTCGGGGTGGCCATAGTGCCGGACTTCTCCCTCCACCCCAGGCTCAAGCTGACGGCGCCGGTCACCGAGCTCCATGACTTTCCCGGCACCAGCCTGGGGTACGTGGTGCGCCAGAACCAGGTGCTGTCCCGGGCCATCAAGCAGCTGCTGCACTGGGTGGAGGAGGAGATCCAGCGTCCCCATCCCTATCTTGGCCCGGTGCCGGCTGGGGAGCGCAAGGAGAGCGAGCCAGAGTAGGGACGCCAAAGGCGCAGTCCAAGCAACACAAGGGCCACCGCGAGGTGGCCCTTGTGTTATCTGTCTGGGTGAAAAGAGGGCTCAGGGTGTGGTGGCGGGATCGGTGGCAGTTGCGCCAGAGGGCGCCTGAGTGGGCGCCGTCCTTTCCTCAGAGGTGGCGTCGGTGGTGGTCGCGCCAGAGGGAGCCTGGGAAGGCGCCGGCTCGTCCTCGAGGATTGCCGCTGATCCTGTGGCGGCCGCGTCGGAGGGAGCCTGAGCTGGCGCCGTCTCCCCCTCGGGGGCGGCGGAACCGGTGGCGGCCGCGCCAGAGGGTGCTTGAGCTGGCGCCGTCTCCCCCTCGGGGGTTTCGGTCGCGTCGCTGGTCCCCGCCCCCGAGGTGGCCTGGGTGGGGAGCGCCTGCGAGGGAGCGCTGCCGGGTTGCAGGGACGCCGGCATCAGGGCGTGCGTATCCGGGAGCGGCTCAGGCGCCGGTGCCCCGGGATCCTGTTGCATGGCGGCATGGGGCGGCGCCGGGCTTGGCGCCGTCATGGCCTCCGGGGTGAGGGTGATGAGGGCCGGATGCAGGCGGGTAAACTGCTTGAGGTGCTCATCCATTACCCGGCGCAGGCGATGAACTGTCTCGACCGGCAGGGTATCCAGGGTCACCAGATCCGCGCGCACCCCCAGGGTGGGGATAGCCAGGGTCTGGCCCGGGTAGAGGTTGGCCGGGATGCGACCCCGTTCGTAATAGGTCGACCCCTCGATGAGCCCGGTTATCCTGGCATCCTCGATGGGCAGGAGGCGGGCCTTGCAGCGCCCGATCAGATCCGAAATCACCTGATTGGGTTGACCCGCGACCACGAAAGCCGCGTCCAGGCTGCCATCACACAGGCCTTGCAGCCGATCGGCACCCAACCCGGCGGTGGGGGCAAAATCCCCGGCCTGCCAGCCCATGGCCTCAATGAGCGCCATGATGGTCACCCTGTCACCGCCATTGACGCTGCCGAGATCGACCCGCTTGCCCGGCAGATCCCCCAGGCTGCCGATGCGGCTCTGCTCGCCGACCAGCAGGGCCACCGATTCGTGATGGAGCCGATAGAGGGAGCGCAGCGCCCTGTTGGGGCCCTGGCTCGCGAAGGGCCCCGTGCCATGGACGGCGTGGTGGAGCACGTCGGATTGCACCAGGGCGAGCTGGCTCTTGCCAGCTTGCAGATCCTGCAAGTTGGCGAGGGAGCCCTTGGTGCTCTGCACGCTGCAGCGCAGGCCCTCGGGCCCGCTCTGCTCGTTGAGCAGGCGGCAGAGGGCGCCACCGACCGGGTAGTAGACGCCGGTGAGCGCCCCCGTGCTGATGGTGAGGTAATCGCTGGCGTGGGCGCTCGTCCCCCAGCAGAGCAGGGCAAACAGGGGGGCGAGCAGGGCAGGTATTCGTGGGCGCATAGGAAACCAGTCAGTGAGCAGGGGGATGGGCCGGGCCCATCCGGTTTAGTTGAGCCGGGCCAGGATGGCCCGCTCCATGCGGGCCAGGGCCTCGCTCAGGCGCGCCCGGGTGCAACCGAAGTTGAGGCGCACGAACTGGGCATCGCCGAACTGGGCCCCCGGGGAGAGGCCGACGCCGGCCTGCTCGAAGAAGGCGATGGGGTCATCCAGTCCCAGGCTCGCGACATCGATCCAGGCGAGATAGGTGGCCTGGTTGCGCGCCAGCGTGACCCCGGGCCAGCGGGCGACGGCCGTCTCGATCAGGGCCAGGTTGCCGCGCAGGTAGTCGAGCTGCGCCGCCAGCCAGGCATCGCCCCCCTCGTAGGCCGCCTCGGCCGCCACATAGCCCAGCAGGTTGACGTCGGCGCTGATGCCGCGCATGGCCTGTTGCAGCTTGAGGCGCAGCCTGGGATTGGCCACCACGGCGAAGGAGCAGCACAGGCCGGCGATGTTGAAGGTCTTGCTCGGCGCCATCATGACGGCAGAGCGCTCGGCGGCGGCCGGGCTCAGGGCGCCGTAGGGGATGTGGCGGGCGCCTTGGTCCAGCAGCAGATCGCAATGGATCTCGTCGGAGCAGATCACCAGGTTGTGGCGCTCGGCGATGGCGTCGATGGCCTCCAGCTCTTCCCGGGTGAAGATGGTGCCACCCGGGTTGTGGGGGTTGCACAGCAGCAGCAGATCCGCCGAGGGGGCCTGGCGCTCCAGCTCCTCGATGTCCAGGACCCAGCGGGCATCCTGCTCCACCATGGGCACGGTGAGCAGGGGCCTGTCATTGAAGCCCGGCGCCTGCAGGAAGGGGTAGTAGACCGGCTTGGGGGTGATGATGCCGCGGCCATGCTGGCTCCAGGCCTTGCAGGCGAGGTTCAGGCCGGGCACCACCCCGGGCAGGAACACCAGCCACTCCGGCTGGATGGTCCAGCCATAGCGCTGCTGCATGCGGGTGATGATGAGTTCGATGAGACGGGGGGAGGGGCGTGAGTAACCAAAGACGCCGTGGGCGACCCGCTCGGTCAGGGCCTCGATGACGGCCGGGGGGGAAACGAAGTCGGTGTCGGCCACCCACATGGGCAGGACGTCCTGCTCCTTGTACTTGTCCCACTTCAGGCTCATGGTGCCGCTGCGATCAATTTCCCTGTCAAAATCAAACATGTTCAGTCCTTTTACTGGCCAGACAAGCCGGGTGCCGCGCGCGGGTGTCTGCTGCCCGTCCCTCGGGCAAGGGCGCTCGGCTGGCCATCTTGGTGGGTGCTGCCATCATGGGCAGTCTGGGCCTTCAATGTACGGTGTCGGCGCAGCCGTCGCAAGCCTTGAGCTGGTTCTGGGTGGTGTCATAAGATGACCATGGTCCCGGCGCCTCCTGGCGCCCCCCTTCCTCCAGTCTGGTGATAATCCTATGAAATCCCTCACCGCCGTCAGCAAGCGTCCGGATCCCGTCTCACTCTCCTTCCTGGCGGTCACCTTCATGACCGGGGTGGCGGTGGCCCTGCAGGTGCCCACCTTGAGCCTGTTTCTGGCCGAGGAGGTGCAGGTGCGCCCCTTCCTGGTCGGCCTCTTCTATACCGTCAATGCCCTGGTGGGGATCCTCATCAGCCAGTGGCTGGGTCACAGATCCGACAGCCGTGGCGACCGCAAACGCCTGATCCTGCGCTGCTGCGCCGCCGGCATAGTGCTCTCCCTGCTGTTCGCCTGGAACCGCAACTACTGGCTGCTGGTGAGCCTGGGGGTCTTGCTGGCAAGCCTGGCGGCCACCGCCAGCCCCCAGCTGTTCGCCCTGGCCCGGGAGCATGCCGACAGCCAGCAGAAGCGGGCCGACATGTTCAGCTCAGTGATGCGGGCCCAGTTCTCCCTGGCCTGGGTGGTGGGGCCGCCCCTGGCCTTTGCCCTCGCCATCGGCTACGGCTTCGAGGCCATGTACCTGGCGTCCGCCTTCGCCTATCTCCTCTGCGCCCTGGTGGTGTGGCGCTGGCTGCCCTCCCTGCCGCTGCCGGCCAGAGACGAGAGCCAGCCCAGGGTCAGCAGCTGGCGGGACCCTGCCGTGCGGGGGCTCTTCATCGCCTCCACCCTGATGTGGACCTGCAACAGCATGTACCTCATCAACATGCCGCTCTATGTCACCCGGGAGCTGGGACTGAATGAGACCCTTGCCGGGGTGCTGATGGGCACGGCGGCGGCGCTCGAGATCCCCTTCATGCTGCTGGCGGGCTACTACACCCGCCGCTTTGGCAAGCGGCCCATGATGCTGCTGGCGGTGCTGGCCGGGATAGGTTTCTACGCCGGGCTGGTGACCCTGGCGAGCCAGCAGGCCCTGATAGCGCTGCAACTGCTCAATGCCATCTTCATAGGCATCATCGCCGGCATCGGCATGTCCTATTTCCAGGATCTGATGCCGGGGCGCGCCGGGGTCGCCACCACCCTGTTCGCCAACAGCATTCGCACCGGCTCCATCCTGGCGGGAGCCATCGCCGGTATCGTCGCCGAGCTGTGGAGCTTTCACGGCGTCTTCCTGGTGGCCCTGACCCTGGCCATGCTGGCCCTGGCCGCCTGCTGGCGGGTGCCGAACGTCTGAGACGCCTCTTGGGCCATAGGCAAAGACCCGCCTGGTGCGGGTCTCTTGTCATGGAGAAAGGGGAGAGGGGCCTAGTCCCGGCCCTGGTATTCGTCTCGCAGGCAGCGCAGCAGCAGCTCGCTGGCCGGGCCCAGGGCGTCCGGGCTCTGGGTGAGCAGATAGGTATAGAGGTGGCGCTCGCTGCCCCCCTCCAGGGTCAGGGGCACCAGGCTGCCGTCGGCCAGGGCCGTGCTGGCCAGGTGGCGCGGCAGCCAGCCGTAGCCAAGCCCCTGTTGCAGCAGGGCGATCACCTCCTGGTAGTGGGTCACCTTCCAGCCGGTGTCCTCGGCATCGTGCCAGTCCACCGAGCGGTGGATGGGGGGGTGCAGGCCAATCTGGTTATGGGAGGTCAGCAGCTCCAGGGAGAGGGGAGCCTGGGCACTCGCCAGGGGGTGGCTCGGGGCGCACAGGGGCAGCAGGCTCACTTCGTCCAGGGGCAGGCCGGTACGATCCCCGGGCAGGTGCTCCGAGATCATCAGATCCCCCGGTTGCAACGCATTGAAGTGGCAGTGGATCCGCTCATGAAGATTGATGCGGCAGCCTCGGCTGCGGGGGTGGAAGCGGGCCAGGGCGCGATAGAGCCGTGTCCTGGGTTGCAGCGCCGAGACATAGAGGTTGATCTGGGGTTCCCACTGGCGCTCCAGGTTGTCGGCCAGGTTCTCGAGTTCCTCCACCTGCTGGCTGAGCTGACGGGCGCGCTTGAGGAAGGCCGCCCCGGCCGGGGTCAGTACCGCCTTGCGGCCACGGACCTCCAGCAGTGCCACCCCCAGACTCTGCTGCAGCTTGGCCACCGCATGGTTGAGGGAGGACTGGCTCTTGTTCAGGGCCTCGGCCGCCTGGGCATAACCGCCGCAGTCGACCACCGCCTGAAAGATACGCCACTGCTCGAAGGTACTCTTGGGACGAAACATGACTCACCTGCTGGCTTGGCACCGGGCTCGCGTGAATGGACTCCAATAACTCTAACGGTCCTGGCCGCCGCGAGCCGCTTTTTTATGATTACCTGGGTTGGGCGACGAAGGTCTGGCCCGTCTTGCCCCGGCTGTCCGGCCCCATCAGGTAGAGATAGAGGGGCATGAGGTCTGCCGGTGTCTTCAGGGCCATGGGGTCCTCGGCCGGGAAGGCGCTGGCGCGCATCTTGGTGCGGGTGCCGCCCGGATTGATGCTGTTGACCCGCACCCCGGTATTGTCCAGCTCGTCGGCCAGCACCTCCATCATGCCCTCCACCGCGAACTTGGAGATGGCGTAGCTGCCCCAGTAGGCGCGCCCCTTGCGACCTACGCTCGACGAGGTGTAGAGGATGGCGGCCTCGCCATGGGTCTTGGCGGTCTGGCGGATGAGGGGCAAGAGCGCCTGGGTCAGCAGGAATTCGGACTTGACGTTGACCTGCATCACCTCGTCCCACTCCTTCTCCTTGATGTGCTCGAACGGCGACAGGGAGCCCAGCAGGCCGGCGTTGAACAGCACGCCGTCGAGGCGGCCGAACTGCTCGGCGAAGGTTTCGGCCATGCCGCGATAGTGGCTGGCGGTGGCCCCTTTCAGGTCGACCGGCACGATGGCGGGCAGGGGGTGGCCGGCGGCCTCGATCTGGTCGTAGACGGCCTCCAGCTTGGCCACGGTGCGACCCAGCAGTATGACGGTGGCGCCGTGGGCGGCGAAGGTGAGCGCCGCCTCACGGCCTATGCCATCACCCGCCCCCGTCACCAGAATCACTTTGTTGCTGAGCAAGGTGGTGGGGGCCTGATAATCGAGCATGACGACTCCTGTGAATTTCATGGAATTGGCCAGGGCCCAGCCCCGGCGTGTTGGGGCAAGTGTACTGAGGCCCTCGACCGTTTGACCAGCACGGCCAGATAAAAATGTGAAGGAAACGAGGCGCTTGCCGTTTTTCGAGCCAGTGCGGGCGCCGATGAGAGAGGCTTTGCGCCCCCGAAACAAACTCCCTAGAATGGGAAAAATTTTCACTCTCAACGGAGTCTTCAGTGGCATTTTTGAGCGAATACGGCCTGTTTCTGGCCAAGACCCTCACCCTGGTGCTCGCCCTCGGCGCCCTGATCCTGATGCTGGTCAGCAGCCGTCATCCCAAGTCTCGCAAGGGGGAACTGGTGATAAACGATCTCTCCGCCGAGCTGGAGCAGACTCGCACCCGGCTGCGGGAGTCCCTGGCCGGCAAGCAGGAGCGCAAGCAGCTGGAGAAGCAGCAGAAGGAGCGCAACAAGCAGCGCAGCAAGCAGGGGGATGAGCGGCGTCGCCTGTTCGTCATGGACTTTCATGGCAGCATGGATGCCAGGGAGGTGGCCTCCCTGCGCGAGGAGGTGAGCGCGGTGATCGGGGTGGCCCAGCCGGGGGACGAGGTGCTGCTGCGGCTCGAGTCCGGCGGCGGCGTGGTCCATGGCTATGGCCTGGCGGCGTCCCAGTTGCAGCGCTTGCGGGATCGCCAGATCACCCTGACGGTGGCCATCGACAAGGTGGCGGCGAGCGGCGGCTACATGATGGCCTGCGTGGCGGATCGCATCCTGGCCGCCCCCTTCGCCATCGTCGGCTCCATCGGGGTGATCGCCCAGTTGCCGAACTTCAACAAGTTGCTCAAGAAGCACGATATCGAGTTCGAGATGCACACGGCGGGCCAGTACAAGCGCACCATCACCATGTTCGGTGAGAATGACGAATCGGGCCGGGAGAAGTTTCGCGAGGAGCTGGGGGCCATCCACGAACAGTTCAAGGGGTTCGTGGCCGCCCATCGCCCGGCCCTGGAGATCGACAAGGTCACCACGGGGGAGCACTGGCTCGCCGGTCAGGCCAAGGAGCTGGGGCTGGTGGACGAGCTCTGCACCAGCGATGACTATCTGCTGCGCCGCGCCGAGGAGCGCCGGGTGGTGGGGTTGTGCTTCCAAAAGCCAAAGTCGCTGACCCAGAAGCTGGGCCAGCAGGGGGCCCAGGGGCTGGTACAGGGGCTGGAGCGGCTCTGGCAGCAGAGCCCCTGGCGCTGAGGTCTTGTCTTGCCGTCGACATCGACATGAAAGAGCCGGGCAGGAGCCCGGCTCTTCGTTTATGTCTTTGTTGCGGCTTAGAACCTGTCTACGAGCTGTCGCGAGAGGTCGTCAGCAAGGTAAAGAGCAGCGCATGAGCCTTGATCACGGCCTCGCAGTAAGGTCGTGACCAGGTTCTCAGCGCTGGAAGGGATAGACGGATCCCAGTTTCAGGATCTGGGTCAGCTCGTCCAGGGCGGTGCGGGACTCCTGCACCAGGGCGGGATCGCGCAGGTCGTCCAGGGCCAGGCTGTCGCGATAGTGCTTGTCGACCCAGGCGTCGAGGCGGGCGAACTGGCCGTCATTGATGAGGCAGGCCGGGTTGACCGCCGCCAATTCGCTGTCGTTCATGGCGACCCGCAGCCGCAGGCAGGCGGGGCCGCCGCCGTTCCTCATGCTCTGCTTCACGTCCATGTAGTGCACGCCCTTGATGGGGGTGCCCAGGGTCACCAGCCTGGCCAGGTAGGCTGACACCGCCGGATTGCCCTGGCACTCGGTGGGGGCGATGATGGCCATCTCGCCGGAAGGCAGGGTCAGGATCTGGGTGTTGAACAGGTAGGATTTCACCGCATCTTGCACCGACACCTCGCTGGTCGGCACCTCGATGAAGTGCAGCTCCCCCTCGCCAAACCTGGCGCGTACCTCTGCCAGGGCGGAGGCGGTGTTGAGGAAGGCCTGCTGGTGGAAGAAGAGCACGTTCTGGTTGCCTACCGCGATCACGTCGTTGTGGAACACCCCCTGATCGATCACCTCCGGGTTCTGCTGGATGAAGACGGCGGTCTCATCCCCCAGGCCATGGAGACGGGCGATGGCCTGGCTCGCTTCCAGGGTCTGGCGGGCCGGGTAGCGTTTGGGGGCGGGCTGGGAGACATCGAAGGCGCTGCGGCCATAGACGAACAGCTCGACCCCGGCCTCGCCATAGGCGCGGCACAGCCGGGTGTGGTTGGCGGCGCCTTCGTCACCGAAGTGATCGTTCTCCGGCAGATGGCTGTGGTGACAGAAGTGGCGATCCCCCGGGAAGACGGCGCGCAGGATGCGGCCGGTCACCTCGGGTTCGAGGGAGCGGTGGAACTTGTTGGTCAGGTTGGCCGGGGTGAAGTGGATGCGGCCATCCTGGGTATCGGCACTCGGGGAGACGGTGGCGGCGTTGGCGGTCCACATGCTGGAGGCGGAGTAGCAGGCGGCCAGCACGGCGGGGGCCTGTCTGGCGGCCTGCTCCAGTACCCTGGCGTCCGATCCGGTGAAGCCCAGGCGGCGCAGGGTGGCGAGATCCGGCCGCTCCTGGGGCGCCAGCACCCCCTGGGTCATGCCGAGATCCGTCAGCGCCTTCATCTTGCGCAGCCCCTGCTTGGCCGCCTCCTTCGGATTGGACGCGGCCGATGCGTTGCTTTGGGACGCCACGTTGCCATAGGAGAGGCCGGCATAGTTGTGAGTGGGGCCGACCAGGCCGTCGAAGTTAACCTCGAAGTGCTTCATCAGAGTACATCCTTTCGATTTTTATATGGGTTGCGGTTCCTTCCGCGCACAAAGCTGCGGGATGTGGCCATTATAAAGAGATTTTGTCTTTTGTAACAAGCTGATAACGAAAGTGCTTTGTTATGTTGCGAGGGCGGTTTGTTATGTCGTTTCGGATATAAAAAACGGGGCTGAGCGGCATAAAAATGAAAAAGCGGTTGCGTCCATCCCCTGTGCTTCGCATTAATAAATAAAGAAGCGATGCGGTTGGGAACCACAAGCAAACTTGTCGCCAAGATTGCTTTTTGGCGTCAAATCTCTTATACAGCCCCACAAAACCGCACACCAACCCCGACGGGTGCAACGAGGATACAAGTTACAGCATGGGCAAATCACTGGTCATCGTAGAGTCTCCGGCCAAGGCCAAGACCATCAATAAATACCTGGGTAAAGACTACGTGGTGAAATCCAGCGTCGGTCATATCCGCGACCTGCCGACCAGCGGCAGTGCCAGCAGCGAACCCAAGAAACCCGTCATTCGCGGCATCAAGCTCAGCGAATCCGAGAAGGCAGCCAAGGATCGCAATGCCCTGTTTGCCCGCATGGGCATCAACCCCACCAATGGCTGGCAGGCCAACTACCAGATTTTGCCCGGCAAGGAGAAGGTGGTCAGCGAGTTGCAGAGTCTTGCCGAGAAGGCCGACACCATCTATCTCGCAACCGACTTGGACAGAGAAGGAGAGGCAATCGCCTGGCACCTGCGGGAGATCATCGGCGGTGACGACAGCCGCTACAAGCGGGTGGTGTTCAACGAGATCACCAAGAGCGCCATTCAGGAGGCCTTCTCCCAGCCCTCCGAGCTGAACATGCACCGCGTCAATGCCCAGCAGGCCCGTCGTTTCCTCGACCGGGTGGTGGGCTACATGGTCTCTCCGCTGCTCTGGAAGAAGCTGGCCCGCGGCCTCTCCGCCGGCCGGGTGCAATCCGTGGCCGTGCGCCTCATCGTCGACAAGGAGCGCGAGATCAAGGCGTTCGTGCCGGTCGAGTTCTGGGATCTGCACGCGGATCTGATGACGGCGGGAGACGAGTCCCTGCGCATGGAGGTGCTCAGCCGCAACGGTGCCGAGTTCAAGCCGGTCACCAAGGCAGAAACCGATGCCGCCCTGGCGGCCCTTGACGGGGTCGACTATCGGGTCATCAGCCGGGAAGACAAGCCGACCGGCTCCAAGCCATCCGCCCCCTTCATCACCTCCACCCTGCAGCAGGCGGCCTCCACCCGGCTGGGCTTCGGGGTGAAGAAGACCATGATGATGGCCCAGCGCCTGTACGAGGCGGGCTACATCACCTACATGCGTACCGACTCCACCAACCTCAGCAAGGAGGCGGTCGAGGCGGTGCGTGACTACATCGCCAGTCAGTACGGCGCCCCCTATCTGCCAAGCGAGCCGAATCTGTATGGCTCCAAGGCGGGGGCCCAGGAGGCTCACGAGGCGATCCGTCCCTCCAACGTCACCCTGACCACCGCCGACCTGGAAGGGATGGAGCAGGATGCCCTGCGGCTCTATGATCTCATCTGGCGCCAGTTTGTCGCCTGCCAGATGACCCCGGCCCAGTACGATGCCACCACCCTCACCGTCAAGGCGGGGGAGTTCGAGCTCAAGGCCCGCGGCCGCATCCTGCGCTTCGCCGGTTGGACCAAGGCGCTGCCCCCCATGGGGCGCAAGGGGGACGACAGCCAGCTGCCGGCGGTGACCGTCGGCGAAATCCTCAAGCTGGTCAAGCTGGATCCCCGTCAGCACTTCACCAAGCCACCCGCCCGCTTCACCGAGGCGGCCCTGGTGCGCGAGCTGGAAAAACGCGGCATAGGTCGCCCGTCCACCTACGCCTCCATCATCTCCACCATCGTCGATCGCGGCTATGTGCGAGTGGAGAGCCGCCGCTTCTTCGCCGAGAAGATGGGGGAGATAGTGACCGACCGCCTGGTGGAAAACTTCGTCGAGCTGATGAACTACGAGTTCACCGCCAAGATGGAGGACAAGCTCGATGAGGTGGCGCAGGGGGAACAGGAGTGGAAGGCGGTGCTCGATGCCTTCTTCGCCGAGTTCACCGAAGAGCTGGCCCAGGCCGACAAGCCGGCGGAAGAGGGGGGCATGCGCGCCAACCAGATGGTGCTGACCGGCATCGACTGCCCGGATTGCGGCCGCAAGATGGGGATCCGCACCGCCACCACAGGGGTCTTCCTCGGCTGCTCCGGCTATGCCCTGCCGCCCAAAGAGCGCTGCAAGAAGACCATCAACCTGGTGTCGGCCGATGAGTTCGTCTCCGCCATCGACGGGGAAGAGGCGGAAACCGAGGCGCTGCGCGCCAAGCATCGCTGCGGCATCTGCGGCACCGCCATGGACGCCTACATCATCGACGAGACCCGCAAGCTCCACGTCTGCGGCCGCAACCCGGACTGCGAGGGTCACGAGATAGAGCAGGGCCAGTTCAAGCTCAAGGGTTACGAAGGTCCCAGTATCGAATGCGACCGCTGCGGATCCGAGATGCAGCTCAAGAACGGCCGCTTCGGCAAGTACATGGGCTGCACCAACGAGAGCTGCAAAAACACCCGCAAGATCTTGAAAAACGGCGACATCGCGCCGCCGAAAGAAGATCCCGTGCCCCTGCCAGAGCTCAAGTGCACCCAGTCCGATGCTCACTTCGTGTTGAGGGACGGCGCCGCCGGTCTCTTCCTCGCCGCCAGCAACTTCCCCAAATCCCGGGAGACCCGTGCTCCCCTGGTGGAGGAGCTCAAGCGCTTCAAGGAGCGGCTCTCGCCCAAGCACCAGTACCTGGCCGACGCCCCGGCGTCAGATCCTGACGGAAACGCCGCCATCGTTCGCTTCAGTCGCAAGACCAAGGAGCAGTACGTGATGACGGAGGTGAACGGCAAGGCCACAGGCTGGACGGCCCATTACGACAATGGCAAGTGGCAGGAGAGCCTGGCCAAGGCCAAGAAGGCGTGAAGCTGATGTGACAACAGGGCCCTGCAAATGCAGGGCCTTTTTCATGGCCGGAGGATATACTGCAAACGCTGCAAGGTAGCGGCAGGCAAGACAAGGAGTCGATTATGGATATCAGCGAGATCCGGCCTGGCATGAGTTGCCAGACCCGGGAGGGCCTCGCCTATGTGCTGGAGGTCGACAGACAGAACCAGCTGGTGTTGCTCCAGCGCGAGGCGGAAACCATCCCGGTGCAGGTGCGCAGCGACGAGATCCTCTCCCTGGGCTAGAAGGGAAGCAGAAACAGCAGCTCGGCCAGGTCGGGCTGCCACTGCCACTCCTGCATCCTGACCCGCCCCTTGATCACCGGCACCCCCTCCTGTTGCAGGCGCCCCGTCTGCTCATCAAACCCTTTTGACCCCTTGGGCAGAGAGATCTTGCCCCCGGCCCCCAGCACCCTGTGCCAGGGCAGCACCTTGTCTGTCTCCCGCAGCACCTTGCCCACCAGGCGGGCCCGGCCCGGCAGGCCGGCGAGATCCGCCACCTGGCCATAGCTGACCACCTTGCCCTCTGGTATCAGCGCCAGGATGGCTTCGATCCTGGCCTGCTTGCTCTGCCCGGCTTGGGTTCCCTGCATGCTTGTTGCTATCTCGTCACGACAAAGGCGCCATTGTGGCGCCTTTGTCACGGGGCGGGCAAGTGTGGCATGGCGGTGCCTTGGCTGCGGAGTAGGCAGATTCAGCCGAAGGTCTGGCTCAGCCCCTTGAGCTGGCTGGCCTGGTTGAACAGGGCCTGGCTCACGGTATCGACCTCGCGCATCTTGTGGCTGTTGTGCTGCGAGTGGGCAGAGATGGCCTGGATGTTGCGGCCCATCTCCTCCACCCCGGCCTGCTGCTGCTCGGCGGCGGCGGCAATCTGGACGCCGTAGGCGCTGACCTGATCCATCTGGGCGAGCACCTGCTGCAGGCTGCAGGAGCCCTGGCGGGTCAGCTCGGCGCAGCTCTGGGTCTGGTGCAGGTTGCTCTGCATCATGGTCTGCCACTGGCTCAGGGTCTGCTGGATCTGGCCTATGCTGCCCTGGATCTGCTCGGTCGCCTTGTGGGTGCGGGTGGAGAGGGTGCGCACCTCGTCGGCCACCACGGCGAAGCCGCGGCCCTGTTCACCTGCCCGGGCCGCCTCGATGGCGGCGTTGAGGGCCAGCAGGTTGGTCTGATCGGCGATCCCCTGGATCTCGCTCATCAGGGTGCCGATGCGCGCCGACTCCTCGGCCAGGCTGACCGCGGTCTGATAGGCCTGCTCGGCCTGGCCGGTGAGGGCGGTGATCTGGCGTTCGGTCTGGGTCAGCTGATCATCGGTCTGCAGGCAGCGGCTGCGCACTTCATCGACCTGACCATGGGACTCCTGGATGTTGCGGGCTATCTCCTGGGCCGTGGTGGCCATCTGGGTCATGGCCGTCGCCATCTGCTGGGTCTGGGCATCCTGTTCGCCGATGGCGGTGCAGGCCTGGTTCGAGGCGAGCTTGAGCTCGCCGGCCAGCCGTTGCAGGGGATCCGTGGCGTCACTGACCCGGCCAAGCACAGTGGTGAGCCGCGCCTCGCCCATCTTGAGGTGAAAATCGGCGATGGCCGCCGCCCCGCTGCCCGAGTAGACCTGGCGGGTCAGGCTGTCGTAGTCCTGGTGCAGCCGCTGCAGGTAGTGGCGGGTACCGATGAGCTCGTCCCGGTAGAGCAGGCCAAGCAGCAGCAGGGGCAGGGGCATCAGCAGGGCGGCCTTGGCTCCGGCCAGCTGCCAGCCGAGGGCCAGCAGGGCGGCGAACCCCGCCACGGCGAGCCAGGGGCGCAGGGTGGTGAAGGCGGGAAGGGCCGATCCCTGGCCCTGCTCGGCCTGGCGCAGGGTCCGGTAGATGGCACTGGCCCGCTGGATCAGCGCCGGGGTGGGCTTGCAGCGCACCGACTGGTAGCCGCTGATCTTGCCGTCCCGGTAGAGGGGGGTGACATAGGCATCGACCCAGTAGTAGCGGCCATCCTTGCAGCGGTTCTTGACCACGCCGCGCCACGGCTTGCCATCCTTGAGCTGTCGCCACAGATCGGCGAAGGCGGCCTTGGGCATGTCAGGGTGGCGCACCAGGTTGTGATGCTGTCCGACGAGCTCGTCGCGCCCATACCCGGCCACCGCGCAGAAATGGCGATTGGCGTAGGTGATCACCCCGCTCAGGTCCGTGATGGAGACGAGCTGGACCGAGGCGGGGAAGAGCACCTCCTGGTCATGGTGGGGGATCTGCGGGTGAGACATGGGTGAACTCCTTTCATGTGGGGCGAACGCTGTCACGGATATCGGCTTCGATTGGAATATGTTAACGATTGTTTGCATGCGGTGTGACACCGGGCTGGATAACGTGTATCCAGATGGCACGTTAAAGGCCGCGCGGAGTGTATGTCTTTTGCTGCGAATAAGTAAACAGGAGGTAGGGGACAGGATAAAAAAAGGCGGCCGCGCAGACCGCCAAAGAGAGTGACAACATTACCTTTGTGGCGTGCGGTAGCGCACCTGCTGCTGGTCGAGGATCGCCAGCTGACCGGGCAGGCGGGCGCAGAAGTGCCCCCAGTCCTTGTCACCTGGCAGGCTCCAGGCGACTTCCGCCGTGGCCAGCATGCGTGGGAACAGCATATAGTCGAGACGGTCACGGGTGTGTACCAGCTCGGACCACAGGGGGCTAAGCACCCCCAGGATGTTATCGTTGGCATGGAAATCGGCCGGAGCGGGATCGCAGGAGTAGACCTGCTCCAGGTTGGGGGTGCCGGCCCAGTAGAGTCCCGGCTCCTCTATGTTCTCGCTGCACGCCAGATCCAGGTAGAGATACTGGGCGGCGGCCATCAGCACGGGGTAGCCCGCCGCCGCGGCATCCAGCCCCGCCTGGAAGCTGGTCCAGGCACAGATGATGGCCTCCCGGCTCACCTTGTCCCCCTGCAATATCTCCTCCCAGCCCACCATACGGCGCCCCTTGGCGGCCAGATAGCCTTGGCAGTGGCGCAGCAGGTGCCCCTGCAACTCGCGAATGTCCTGGTAACCCTGCTGCACCATCAGCTGCTGGCAGGCGGGGCTGTCGGTCCAGACGCCGTGGGGCACCTCGTCTCCCCCCATGTGGATCAAGGGGCTCGGGAACAGCGCGCACACCTCGTCCATCACGCGCTCGAGGAAGTGATAGGTGCCGGGCAGCGCCGGGTTGAGCACGTTGTCGTCGAAATACTGCACCGACAGGTAGCGAGAGTGATCCGCCGGCTCGATGAGCAGCTCGGGCAGCGCCTTGATGGCGGCGTGGCAGTGGCCGGGGATGTCGATCTCCGGGATCACCTCTATGCCGAGGCTGGCGGCGTATGCCACCAGTTCGCGGGCCTCGGCCTGGCTGTAGCAGCCGCCGTAGCGCGCGGCGCCGCCGCTGAGCTGGGGACCTATGGCCAGGCCATGGCCCCGCCAGGCGCCCACCTCGGTCAGGGTCGGGAAGGCCTTGATCTCCAGGCGCCAGCCCTCGTCATCGGTCAGGTGCCAGTGGAAGCGGTTGAACTTGTAGAGGCTCATCTGCCTGAGCAGGCGCTTGAGGCTCGCCATCGGCTGGAAGTGGCGACCGCAGTCCAGGTGAATGACCCGCAGGCCAAAGCGGGGGGCATCCTCGACCTCGATGCAGGGCAGGCTCTCCCCGTGCTGCAGATACCACTGGGCCAGGCTCACCAGGCCGTGGCGCCAGCCGGCGATATCCCCGGCCGCTATCTCTATGCCCTGGGGCCGGATCAGCAGCCGGTAGCCTTCGGCGGGCAGCTCGGCCTGCACCAGGCTTATCTCGGCGTCATGGTCCTGCTCCAGGGCAAGGGAGGTCAGATCGTTGAAGTGGCCAAGCAGGGCACTGAGGTTGCCCGGCCCCCTGACGTGGGCCCGCTCGGCGAGGCGAAAGTTGCCCTCGAGGCGCACCAGACGCCGGGGCAGCGGCACTATGCCGTGCTCGGGCTCCACCTCGGCCAGCTCCTTGCCGGCGGGGGCGGGGGAGTCCAGTCCCAGCTCCTGGCCCGCTATGGTGACCGGGATGATCTGGGCTCCCTCCCTGGATTCGGGCAGGCTGAGGAAGAAGCCCTGGGGCAGATCGGTGAGGCGCTTGAACGCCGTCTTGCGACAGCAGAGAGCAAGCTCCCTGCTCCCCGGGTGGGGCGCTATCACCTTGTAGCTGCCGCTCTGGTGGATGAGCTCTCCCCCCTCCAGGCTGCTGGCATCGATGTGACGGCCGAGGCAGAAGTGGATCTGCCACGGTTCGCTTGGCACCCGATCCAGGGTCAACAGGATCCAGACATCCTCCTCATCGCGGCGCTGGACGGCAAGGGTGATCAAGGGTGTAGACATGGCAGTTCCTTCTGTTTCGCAAAGAGGATGGCGCCCTCCAGGGCGTCCGCCTGCGGGGTGACAAGGGGAAGATGGTACAGGCGCGGCCGCAGCCGCTCCCCGATGCCACCGAGCAGCGCGACCCGACTGGCGCCTTGTGCCAGCATGCCGCGGATCAGGGTGTCGAGCTGGGCCTGGGTCTGGGCCAGCAGCTCGAGGGCGAGGGGATCCTGGTCCTTTGCCGCCTCGAACACCCAGGGGGCGAAGCGGCCGTAATCGGCCGGGATCGCCCGGGCCGCCCAGCGCACCACCTCGGCCTGATCCCGCTTGAAGTGATCCAGCAGGCGCACCGCCAGCAGGCTGGGGGGCAGGATGCCATCGTGGCAGAGCAGGGACTGCTGGATGGCCCGCAGCCCCAGCCAGGCGCCGCTGCCCAGATCCGAGATGGGGAAGCCGCGCCCGGAACAGGTGCGGATGCGGCCCCCCTGGAACAGGAGCCCGACCGAGCCGGTACCGGCGATGAGGATGGCCCCCTCGCCGCCGCCGAAGGCCCCCAGGCAGGCACCGAACGCATCCGAGGTGAGCCGGGTCTCGGCGAAGGGCAGGGGCTGGGCCAGGAAGTCGCGATAACAGGTTTCCAGCTCGGCGGAGGCGATGGCGAGGCCGGCGCTCATCCGGCCCATGGCGGACGCGGGCAGCCCGGCGGCTGCCATGGCGGCGTGCACCGCCGCCAGCACCTGGCGCTGGGCCACGTCGATGCCCAGCTCCAGATTGGAGCCACTGGCGCGCCCCTCGCCGAGCAGTGCGCCGCTGCGATCCCGGATGCGGGCCCGGGTATGGGTGCCGCCACCATCGACGCCGACCCAGTAGGCGATGGCCTGATCCCGGTCATCCATGGTGGGCCCCCTGCCAGCTGATGGCCAGGGCAAACCAGGCGCCATGGGGGATCCACTGCTCCCCCCAGCGCCAGTTCTGATCCAGCCGGTCCTTGTACTCTGCCGGGATGAAGGCGACATCGGCCTCATCCTCGAACCCCGAGGTGATGCCGTTGCAGATGCCGCCAGGGGCATTGGGATAACCTGCGGTGTAGGCGGGGTTCTTGATGCCGTGGCCCATCAGCATGCAGGCGTCGAAGGGGTTGCGCCCCAGGATCCAGTCCAGCTGATGCTGGCCGTGGGCCAGCAGGGGGGCGGCGAGATCCGGCAGCCGTTGTGCGGCGGCGAAGGCGGCGGCGGCCAGGGAGGCGAGCCGGGCGTTCTCCCCCTGCCACCAGTAGCCGGACTCGTTGTGGTGGGGCATAAAGAAGCTCACCCGGGGGGCCTCATCCACTGCCTTCACATACTGGCGGGCGAGGGCGAAGGGGTTGTGGGGACGGGCGGTCAGGGCCAGCTCGGCCAGCAGGGCCTGGCGCACGACGCGTTCGACCCCGGCGATGCGGTCGGAGTCCGTCTCCACAGAGAGGTATTCGAGCAGGGCCAGCGCCGGCAGGCCGGCCTCGGCGGCGTGGTAGTAGGGGCGCGAGCCATCGTCGTCGGCGGCCCAGTAGTGGCCGAGCTCCCCATGGGGACGCTGGCGGGCGCACAGCCGTCCGGCCCAGTGGCGCGCCTCGGCGAGCCACTCGGGGCCCAGCGTTTCGGTCAGCTCCACCGCCGCCAGCAGGGCGCAGTAGTCGTCGATGATGTTCTCCCGGCCATCGTCCAGGTAGGCAAGGTTGTGCTCGCGCAGGTGCAGGTAGCCGCGTCTGGCCGCCTCGGCGTAATGGTTTGTGTCGAAATCACCGCAGCTGGCCCCTCGGGCGGCCCGGGCCAGGGCGGCGATGGCCATGCCGCCCCCCTGACGAAAGCCCGCCTGCCAGCTGGCGGACTTGATCCCCTGCTGGGTGGCGTAGGCGCACAGCTCGCGCTGCGCGGGATCCTTGCTCCACTTGTCAAACAGGGTCATGTAGAAGAAGCCGGACTCATCTTGCATGCGGCAGAGGAAATCGGCGCCATGGAGTCCCTCATCCTCGAGCCGCTTGCACAGATTCAGGCTGTCGATGTCGCTTGCCCCTGCCAGCAGGGCCCGGCTCCTGAGCAGGCTCCACACCACCAGGGGGGTCTGCTGGGGATTGAGGTAGTTGGCGTAGGAGAGGTGGCTCAGGTATTTGCTGACATCGCCGCTGGCGTCATACCAGCCACCGTGGACATCGCGGCGCTGCTCGCCGCCAAACAGGGGGGCGGCCCTGTCCGCCTTGTCATGCTGGCCGCTGCAACGTTGACCCTTGAAGTAGTGGATCACGTCGGACAGGCAGCGCTGGACAAGCAGCCGTTCACCGAGGCGAAAGCGCGCCGAGCGCACTATGCCATGGGCGGTGATCACCTCGAGCCGGTAGTCCCCCTCCTGGCGCACGGAGTCAAAATCGATGCACCAGAAGGCACGGTCCCGCCAGCCGGGCACCCTGATCTCCTCTCTCAGCGGCGCCTCGAACAGGGCGGGGCCTCCGGTCAGGGGCAGCAGCCGGGCCAGCCCCTCCTGCACCTGGCCGGGCCGGGTCTGCAGCAGGGCTATCTTGGGGCCCGAGCACTCGTAACCCACCTGATTGACAAGCAGTTCCATCGATACCTCTATCGTCGGGGAAAAGGGGGGATCGCCACGGATCCCCCGGGAGTCTGGCGGGCGGGGGGGGGGGCGCCCCGCCCCCCCCCCCCAAAAGAAATCAAGACACCACAGCAGAG
>NZ_JBSTYM010000022.1:0-52706 GCF_054052445.1 Aeromonas crassostreae
CCCTGCGCGGGCAACCGGGGGCGCCGACGGGGGGCGAGGCCGGCCACAGGGCTGTGGGGCCGCAGCGCTATGCGCGGCTGCTCGGCAAAGTCACTGCCGCTCAGCCGGGTCATGGCCGCGGCAGGGCTGCCTCGGCTCACCACGTGGCTGAGATCCGGCTTGTTGTACTCGTCGCCGCTGTCGGCGGTGATGAGGCGGATGGGCTGCTCGGCGTCCAGCTTGCGCAGGCTCTTGACCAGCTGCTGGGCGGCGAAGCCGCTGCCGATCACCACTATCTCGTCGCGCTGGGAGATGGCACTCATACGCAGGCCTCCACGGCGCAGGGCTCGAACACCTCCTTGCCGATGCCGCAGCCGGGGCAGAGGAAGCTCTCCGGCACCTGGGCCCAGGGGGTACCCGGCGCCACCAGCTGATCCGGCTCACCCTGGGCCGGGTCATAGACCCACTGGCAGACGGTGCAGAGCATGGCCTGATCGTCGTCCCATTCACCGACAGCTGGTGCGGCTTTCGGCTCAGTAGCCACGGTAGCAGGCAGCGCGGGGGCAGGCGTCTCCGCAGTCTGAGTCGCGGTGATCGGACGGGGAGCCTCCAGCGGGTGCAACGCCCACTGACGGGCGAGCTGACGACCGTGCTCGCGGCACAGGGCCAGCGCCGAGCCATCCGGGCGCCACTTGGCCTTGAGGGAAATGCTGATGTCGAAGCCTGCGTCCATCAGCCGGGTCTGGATGCGGTCCACCGCGCCGCCGGTCCAGCCGTAGCTGCCGAAGGCCGAGGCACGCTTGTTGCGAAAACGCAGGCCGGTGATCTCTTCGAGCATGCCCGCCACCTTGGGCATCATGACGTTGTTCATGGTGGAGGAGCCCACCAGTATCCCCTTGGAGCGGAACACCTGGGTCAGGATCTCGTTCTTGTCGTGGCGGGCCACGTTGTAGATCTTCACCGCCACCCCCGGGTCCACCTCGTGGATGCCCTGGGCGATGGCGTCGGCCATCATGCGGGTGTTGCTCGACATGGAGTCGTAGAACAGGGTAATGCGGTCTTCCTGATAGTGGTCGGCCCACTCCAGGTATTTCAGGATGATCTGGGTGGGGTCCTCGCGCCAGACGATGCCGTGGGAGGTGGCCACCATGCTCACCGGTAGGTTGAAGCCGAGCACCTCCTTGATCTTGGCGGTCACCAGGGGGCTGAAGGGGGTGAGGATATTGGCGTAGTAGCGCTGGCACTGCTCCATCAACTCGGTCTGATCCACCTCGTCGTTGAACAGGTGCTCGTCGCAGTAGTGCTGGCCGAAGGCGTCGTTGGAGAAGAGCACGGCGTCCTCGGTCATGTAGGTCATCATGCTGTCGGGCCAGTGCAGCATGGGGGTCTCGATGAACACCAGCTGCTTGCCGTTGCCGATATCCAGGCTGTCACCGGTTTTCACCGGCTGGAAGTTCCACTCCGGGTGGTGGTGGTGGCCTGTGATGGAGTCGATGGCGTTGTGGGTGCAGTAGATGGGGGTGCCGGGGATGCGGGCCATCAGCTCGGTCAGGGCACCGGCGTGATCCTCCTCGGCGTGGTTGATCACCACATAGTCGATGAGGCTAAGATCGATCTCGGCCGCCAGGTTCTGCACGAATTCGCGGCTGAACTTGTGATCGACGGTGTCGATCAGCACGTTCTTCCCTTCGCGGATGAGGTAGCTGTTGTAGCTGGTGCCCTTGTGGGTCTTGTACTCGGTGCCGTGGAAGTCGCGCACCTCCCAGTCCCGTTGGCCGACCCAGTGGATGTTGTTCTTGACGTGAATGCTCATCAGGCAGTTCCTCGAATGCAATAGTGGATGTTCGACTGAATTCCCTATTGCAGCAGGCGTGCCAAGTTATAACTTATTGTTTTTACAAGAAATGAAAATCATGAATTGTCATTACGACAGTTACCGGGCATAGTCATAATCACAAACACACTGTCATTTGGACAAGTATCGTGATCTCGACCGACAGCCTGGCGCGCATCGCCCTCGACCTGCAACTCGGCATCTCCCGTCAGGACAGATTCCACCGCCTGATCCAGAGCGTGCGCAGCCTGCTCAACTCCGATGCCTCGGCCCTGCTGCGCTACGAGGGGGGCCAGTTCATCCCGCTCGCCATCGACGGCCTGATGCAGGACGTGCTGGGCCGCCGCTTCGCCCTCAAGGATCACCCGCGCCTCGAGGCCATCGCCCGCGCCGGCGACGTGGTGCGCTTCCCCGCCGACAGCGCCCTGCCCGACCCCTATGACGGCCTGATCCCGGATCACGACGACTTCAAGGTGCACGCCTGCGTCGGCCTGCCGCTCTTCTCGGATCAGACGCTGATCGGCGCCCTGACCATAGACGGCATGAACCCGGCCCAGTTCGACGGCATCAGCGACGAGGAGCTGCGGCTGGTGGGCACCCTGGCCGCCGCCGCCCTCGACAATGCCCTGCTGCTGGAACGGCTCGCCCGCCAGAGCAGCGAGCCGCTGGCCCCCGCCAACCAGAGCGGCCCGGGTCAGCCGGAGATGATAGGCCACTCCCCCGCCATGGCCCGGCTGCGCCACGAGATCGAGGTGGTGGCGGGCTCCGAGCTGAACGTGCTGATTTTGGGGGAAACCGGTGTGGGCAAGGAGCTGATCGCCAAGGCGGTGCATCAGGGCTCACCCCGCGCCAAGGCGCCCCTGGTCTACCTCAACTGCGCCGCCCTGCCGGAGTCGGTGGCCGAGAGCGAGCTGTTCGGCCACGTGAAGGGGGCCTTCACCGGCGCCATCCACCACAGGGCGGGCAAGTTCGAGCTGGCGGACAGGGGCACCCTCTTTCTCGACGAAATCGGCGAGCTCTCCCTGGCGCTGCAGGCCAAGCTGCTGCGGGTGCTGCAATACGGCGATCTGCAGCGGATCGGTGACGACACCCCCCTCAAGGTCAATGTGCGCATCCTGGCGGCCACCAACCGGGACCTGAAGCAGGCGGTGGTCGAGGGACAGTTCCGAAGCGATCTCTACCACCGGCTGAGCGTCTTCCCGATCCAGGCCCCGGCGCTGCGCGAACGCCCCGGCGACATCCCCCTGCTGGCCGGTTATTTCTGCGAACGCTGCCGCCTCGGCCTGGGGCTGGAGCAGCTGCGCATCCAGCCAGACGCCCTGGCGCTGCTCGAGGGCCACGACTGGCCGGGCAATGTGCGCGAACTCGAACACGCCATCCACCGCGCCGCCGTGCTGGCCAGGGCCGAGCAGGGCAGCCCCTCACCCGCACTGGCCCCCCATCACTTCAACCTGGGGGCGACGAGCTCGCCCCTGCCCGCCGACGCCCCCCGCCAGCCAGCCCCCCAGGCCGTCCCGGGCCTGGGTCTTCGCGCCGCCACCGATCTGTTCCAGCGCCAGCTCATCGAGCAGACCCTGGCGACTCATGACGGCAACTGGGCGGCCACCGCCCGGGCGCTGGATCTGGACGGCGGCAACCTGCACCGCCTCGCCAGGCGGCTCGGCCTCAAGGCCTGAGGCGCCCCAAAAACAGAAACCCCCTCGCCAGCGAGGGGGTTTCTGGTTCATGGCACTCGTGGCGCCGTCAGCCCAGGGACTTGAGCGAGCGACGAACGATAAGCTCAGGCTGCACCCTCATGGACTCGACCTCCAGGGCCTGGTTGCGGATCCGGCTCACCAGATGCTGCACCGCCAGCAGGCCCAGCTTGGCCCTGGGGTGGCGGATGATGGGGATCTGCGGGCTGGGCGGCGGGCGGCGGGGCAAAGAAGAGGCCATCTGGCGCCCACAAGGCGGCGAGAGAAGCGCCTCACAATACAAATAAAAACAATTATCATTTGTTGTCATGAAAAAAATCCTCGGATAGAATTCGGGCTCCTGTGCTCGAGAAGACTCTTGTGATCCCTTTTTTCCAGGGTGCCAGACCGGCGGCCGTCATACATTTAGCGCTGTTAATCAACATGTTATCCATGGGTAGCATGATGATGGTGATGCCCCTTGGCGCCGAGCTGGTGCTCGCCCTTGCCATGGCCCCCGAGCAGACCGGCTACTTCAGCGGGGGCGCCACCCTGGGGGCGGCCCTGGTGGGACTCCTGGCCGCCCCCTGGCTCGATCGCTTCAATCGCCGCCCGGCCCTGTTGCTGCTGCTGACACTGCGCTTCACCCTGCTGATCGCCTGCGCCCTGGCCCAGAACAGCCAGCAACTGCTGATCCTGTTCATTCTCTCCGGCTGCGTCGCCGGTCCCCTCTCCGCCATCCTGATGGCGGCCGTGCTGGATCTGGTGCCCCCGGCCGAGCGGGGCCGCAAGCTCGCCTATGTGGGCATGGCCTTCTCCCTTGCCGCCATCCTGATCGTGCCCATCGCCCTCACCCTCTCCCACTGGTCTGGCTGGCAGAGCCCCTTCCTGCTGCTCGGCGCCGCCGGACTGCTGCTGACCCTGGCCGCCGGGGTGCTCATCCCCTCCCTGCCGGTCAGGCAGGGGGCGGGACATGGCGGGATCTGGCGCCTGATGGCCTCTCCTCTGTGTCAGGGCGCCCTCGCCATTCTGGCGTTGCAGATGGCCGGTCACTTCCTGCTGATCCCGCACTTTGCCAACTATTTCCAGTTCAACCTCGGCTTCCCCCGCGAGCAGATTGCCAGCCTCTATCTGTGCGGCGGTCTGGCCAGCATGGCCACCATGCGTCTGTGCGGCGGCTGGATAGACAAGGGCCGCGCCATGGGCGCCATCCTGATCACCAGCCTGCTGCTGGCCCTGGTCACCCTGCTCGGCTTCGCCACCCCGGTGGGGGTGCCCGTCTATCTGCTGTTTACCCTCTTCATGGCCCTGAGCTCGGCCCGCGCCAGCACCACCCTCGCCATCACCGCGGCCATTCCCCCGCCCCAGCAGCGCGCCGCCTTCATGTCCTTTCAGGGCACGGTCACCAATATTGCCGCCGGGCTCGCCAGCCTGGGGTCTGCCCGCTATCTGCAATCGGATGAACAGGCCCGCCTGCTGGGCTTTGCCGACCTGGCCTGGCTCAACATCGCCTGCACCCTGCTCGCCTGTCTGGGCGTGGTGGCGCTGCTCAGGGCGCTGAGATACGCCCATAACAACAATGAGTCTGCCCCTTCGGTCAGGCAAGGAAGTGAGTGAGTCTAATTACCTGTTTTTCCTCAACAATAAACACGTTAAATGGAGTTTTGACCATGCAGTTCACCCCAGGTTTTCGCTTGAACCCGCTGCAAACCAGCCTGCTCTCCCTCGGTCTGCTGGCCCTGCCGGCCCTGGCCCAGGCTGACGCGCCCAAGGCCAACGAGACCATGGTGGTCACGGCCACCCAGACCAAGCACACCGAGCTGACGGCGCCGGCCAGCGTCTCCGTGGTGACCCGCGCCGATCTGGACAAGATGAACGTCAACAACATCGGCGATGCCCTCAAGCATGTGCCCGGCGTCAACATCATCGGCACCAATCCCACCGGCCGCAACGAGATCAAGATCCGTGGCATGGGCGGCGACTACACCCTGCTGCTGGTCAACGGCAAGCGGGTCAACGCCCGCGAGACCCTGGGCAGCGCCTATGGCAACGACTTCGACTTGAGCTCCATCCCCATGGCCGCCATCGAGCGCATCGAGGTGATCCGTGGCCCCGTCTCCTCCCTGTACGGTGCCGATGCCCTGGGGGGCGTGGTCAACGTGATCCTGCGCCAGGCCAAGGATAAGACCGAAGCCGCCGTGGCCTACACCCACACCATGCCCACCAAGGGCGAGGGCGGTGACGCCAACCAGGGCAGCGCCTTCGTCTCCGGCTCCCTCATCGACAACACCCTGCTGGGCAGCCTGGTGGTGGAAGGCTATCAGCGTGACAACTGGAAGAGCGAGCAGAGCAACAACCCGGACGCCGATGCCCTGGAAAAACGCGAAGTGGTCAATGTGCTCTCCAGCCTGAAGTGGCTGGTGGCGGACAACCAGGACATCGATTTCGATCTGGGCTACAACCAGAACGATATGGACAGCTACTTCAACAACGTGCCCCGCGCCGCCACCGCAGTGGCGACCCCCCACAACGTGCAGGAGCTCGACCGCCTGAGCCTGGGGCTGACTCACAACGGCCGCTGGCAGCACTTCGACAGCCGGGTTCGCTACTACTTCGAACAGACCGACCTGATGGATGACTCCGAGCTCAATGGCGGCGCCGCCGATGTCACCCAGACCAACCACACGGTGGACGGTCAGGTCAGCGGCTACCTGGGAGATCACCTGCTCACCTCAGGCGCCGAGTTCCGCGACACCGAACTCGAGCACAGCCGCAGCATCGCCAATGGCAGCGTCAGCGCCAACCAGAGCGCCGTCTACCTGCAAGACGAGTTCAGCCTGGGGGATCTGGCCCTGACCCTCTCCGGTCGTCTGGATCACCACGAGACCTATGGCAACGAGTTCAGCCCGCGCGCCTACGCCCTCTACTCCCTGAGCGACGAATGGGTGCTCAAGGGCGGCATCGGCAAGGCGTTCAAGGCGCCCACCCTGGCCCAGTCCAGCGAAGGCTTCGCCACCACCGCCTGCCGTGGCCGCTGCCAGGTCGTGGGCAGTGCGGATCTGAAACCGGAAACCGCCGTCAGCTATGAATTCGGGACCGCCTACCAGGCCGATCGCTTCGGCGCCGGCGTCACCGCCTTCCACAACGAGATCGAGGATCTGATCCAGAGCGATCAGTGGCGCCCTGCCCAGGGTTACATGCCTTCCGTCATGACCTACCAGAACATCAAGAAGGCCCGCATCAAGGGGCTGGAGCTGACCGGCTGGTTCGACGTGCTGGACAATGTCAAGCTGGCGGGTAACTGGACCCTGCTGGATTCCGAGGATCGCAGCACAGGCGAGGATCTCACCAAGACCCCGGATCACACCGGCAACCTCAGCCTGGACTGGCAGGCGAGCGACGTGGTCAGCGCCAACCTGGCCTGGCAGTATGTGGGTAGTCAGTCCATGACGGTCCCGGTCAAGGGCGAGGTGCTGCGCGCCAAGCACTACCAGACCCTGGACGTGAACACCAACTGGACCGTCACCCCGGCCCTGGACTTCAAGCTGGGTATCACCAACCTGACCAACACCCAGCGTGACCAGACCGCCACCGATGCCGACTTCATCCTGGAAGGTCGCAGCGTCTACGCCGGCGTAGAGTACAAGCTGTAATCCACCCTGTATGCGGGAGCCCAAGCGGGCTCCCTTTTTGCGTTTCTGCCGCCCCGTATTGAAGGAGTCATTGAGTGCTCAGATACCAAGCTCGGCTGTTCTGGCTCGGCGTGCTGCTGCTCTTCCTGCTGATTTGTCTGTCACTGGCCACAGGTGCCGGTGTCTATGGTGGCCGCGAGGTCGCCGGATTTCTGCTGGGCGATCCCGCCCTGGTGGCCGATGAAAAACTCGCCATGATAATCAATACCTTGCGCCTGCCCCGCACCCTGTGTGCCCTGGTGGTGGGCGTCTGCCTCGCGCTCGCGGCCTCCATGCTGCAAAGCGCCACCCGCAATCCCCTGGCCGAGCCCGGCCTGCTCGGGGTCAACGCCGGCGCCGTGTTCGCCCTGGTGATAGGGCTCACCTGGTTCGGGGTCGAATCCGCCTACGGTTACCTGCTCTGGTCCGGCATGGGGGCCCTGCTCGGCAACCTCATCGTGCTCGGCCTAGGCCTCATGGTGGGGCGCGCCAACCCCCTCAAGCTCATCCTGGTGGGGGTCGCCCTCTCCGCCACCTTCGGCGGCCTCTCCAACTTCCTGCTGCTCTCAAACAAGGTGGTGCTGGAGCAGTTCCGTTTCTGGAATCTGGGATCCCTGGCCGCGTCGGATCTCGACGCCGTGCTCACCGTGATCCCCTTCGCCCTGGCCGGTCTGCTGCTGACCCTGGCGCTGTGTCGCCAGCTCACCCTGATGCAGATGGGGGACACCCAGGCCCAGGCGCTCGGCATACGGCCGACCCGGGTGCGCATCGGCGTGCTCCTGGCCGCCACCCTGTTCACCGCCTGCGCCATCGCCATCGCCGGCCCCATCGGCTTCGTCGGTTTTCTCGCCGCCTACTGCGCCCGCCTGGTGGAGCCGGTGCGCCTCGCCATCCAGGTGCGCTTCTCCGCCCTGTTCGGGGTGCTGTTTCTGCTCGGCACCGACATCCTGGCTCGCTGGCTGATCCAGCCGTTCGAGCTGCCCAACGGGGTGATCCTGGCGCTGGTCGGCGCCCCCGTGCTCATCCTGGTGGTGCGCGGCGGCGGCTTCCGCTCCCTGCTGGCCGTCAAATAAGGTCGCCCTGCTCGATGAGAAATCCCATGAACAAGACTCCGCTTTCCCTCCCCTCCGGCACCTTCTCCCTGCGACTGGGGGGAGGCGCATTGCTGCTGGATCGCCGCGCCTGGCTGATCACGCTCGGGCTGCTGATCGCCCTCATCCTGCTCTCCCTGCTGGCCCTCACCCTGGGTTCCGGCAAGATCACCATGGTGGGGGTCATACAGACACTGCTTGGCGAGGGGAGTCGACTCGACCAGGTCACCGTCTTCAAGCTGCGGTTGCCGCGCATCCTGGCGGTGCTGGTGGCCGGCGCCGCCATGGGCCTCTCCGGCTGCCTGGTGCAGACCCTCATTCGCAACCGCCTCGCCACCCCGGATATGATAGGGGTCAACGAGGGGGCCTCCTTGGCCATCATCATCTTCTCCCTCTATCTGACCCTCGGCACCTGGCCCTGGTGGGCCGCACCGCTCGGCGCCCTGTTTGCCGCCGCCGTGCTCTATGCCCTGTGCAACAAGCCGGGGGAGCAGGGCTACCTGTTCGTGGTGATCGGCATCGGCGTCTCCGAGCTGATGAGCGCCCTCGGCCAGTTCGTGATGTCCACCCAGTCCCTGGTGCACCTCACCAGCCTCTACCTGTGGAACATGGGCAACTTCGTCGGTCAGGGTTACGGCACAGTGCTGCCGGTGGGGATACTGATCCTGCTCATCTGCCCCTGGGTAGTCTACCTCTCCCGCGCCCTCGGCGTGCTGCGCCTGGGACCCGTCACCGCCCAGAGCCTGGGGGTCAATGTGAACCGGGTGCAGATCGGGGTGCTGGCCCAGGCCATCGTCGTCGCGGCCCTTGGCACCGCCATCGGCGGCCCCGTGGTCTTCATCGCCATGGCGGCCCCCATCCTCGCCTCCTGGCTCAGCCGGGATCGCATCGTGCCGCTCTGGATTGCCGCCCTGTGCGGCGCCCTGCTGCTGCTGGCAAGCGACACCCTGGTGCGGGTGCTGGCCAGCCCCCATGAGGTGGCCACCGGCATCATGACCCGTATTCTTGGCGGCATACTGCTGCTGTTCCTTCTCATCAAAGACAGACAGAGAACCGACTGATGACGCTCACCGTTAACCGCCTTCACTTCGGCTATCAGCAAAAGCCCGTCTTCAAGGACATCAACGTCACCATCCCCCAGGGCAAGCTGGTGGGGATCGTCGGCCCCAATGGGGGCGGCAAATCCACCCTGCTCAAGCTGCTGGCGGGCCAGGAGCTGCCCCAGGGCGGCGAGATACTGCTCAAGGGCAGGCCCCTTGGCAGCTACGACAAGAAGGCCCTGGCCCGGGAACTGGCCTACCTGCCCCAGCGCCCCCTGGTGCCCGCCGGCATCCAGGTCGAACAGCTGGTGCAGTACGGCCGCCACCCCCATCAGGGCTGGTTCAATCAGTGGAGCCAGGAAGATGCCCGCATGGTGCGCTGGGCCTGCGAGCGGATGCAGCTCGGGGAGATATTGCAGCAGAGCGCCAGTTCCCTGTCCGGTGGCCAGGCCCAGCGGGTCTGGCTCGCCATGGTGCTGGCCCAGGATGCGGATCTCATCTTGCTGGATGAGCCCACCAGCGCCCTGGACATAGGCCACCAGACCGAGGTGATGGAGGCGATCCACCAGATCACCGCCGAGGGCAAGACGGTGCTGATCGTGATCCACGATCTCGCCACCGCCGCCCGCTACTGTGACGAGCTGATCGCCATCGGCGAGGGGGGCATCCAGGCCATGGGACCAGCCCGGGAGGTGGTGACCAAGTCCCTCATCGACCGCCTCTACCAGACCGACGTGGACATACTGCACGCCCCCGGCGACGGCGCCCCCATCATAGTGCCGCGCCGCCGCCCCCAGACCCCAGCCATGAAGCAGGCCTGAGATTGAGACAAAGAAACCGCCGTCTGGCACTGGCAGGAGACAAGCCCCGGCCCCTCACAGCAGCAGGGCGGTGAGCACCCCACCCGGCAGCGGCTGCCAGTGCAGGGTGGCGCGCCAACCGGCGGGCAGGGTCGGGGTCAGGGCCGTCTTGAGCTCGAGAGTGAGTGTCTGCTCCGTCATCCCCAGCCAGCGGGCGTCGAGAAAGTCAAAATAGCGCCCCACTCTGGGATGGAGCGCCTTGAACAGGCTCTCCTTGGCAGAAAACACCAGGGTGAGCCCCTCCGCCCTGCTCAGCTGGGCGGCGCGGGCACCGGCCGCCAGCCGCCCCCACTCCTCCTCATCCATGATGCCGGGCCAGAGCTGGCGCCCCTGCTCATCCCCCAGCCAGGCCTCCAGATCCAGTCCCATGCCCCCCTCTGCGGGGCGCACCCCACAGAGCGCCACCCCCAGCCCCGCCAGCACGCTGTGGCTGATGCTCCCCTCCATCCCGGCGGGCCAGAGGGGCTCCCGGGCCGCGCCTATGGCCACAGTACATCCCGCCAGGCCGAAGGGGCGCAGGGCCTCACGGGCCGCGAGGCGTCCCGCCAGAAACTCTCCCAGCCGCTTGGGGGCCGCCCCTTGCAGGCTGGCGGGCAGCGCCATGGCGTGAGCCACGACGCAATCTGGGGTAAAGGCGGCGGGATGGAAGCAGACCCGTTGCAGCGACAGATGGCTGGCACCCGGCAGCGGCAGACTGTCCAGATGGCGGATAAAGCCTTGATCCGAGGCGACGGATGAGGGGAGAGCGGGCATAGCAGGCTCCTTGCCAAGAAGGGGACATGGTAGCAAAACCTCCCTCCTCGAGGCGACAAACACAAACGACAATTGTTATCACTTGCCTTTGTGGTAGCATGTTTGCGCCCGTTTGGGGTCCTGTCTCCCCCGATTTCACCAAGAAGGATGTAACAGATGAAGATCGCTTCTCCCCTGGCGGCCGTGCTGATGCTGGCCAGCTTGGTCGGCTTCCAGGCCAAGGCCGACCCCCAGACCCGTCAGGTGACCGACGCCGACGGCAAGACCCTGGCGGTGCCCGCCCAACCCAAGCGGATCGTGGTGCTGAGCGAGATCGATCTCGACAGCGCCCTGACCCTGGGACTGCAACCGGTGGGCACCGTCAACGGTCGCGGTCAGCCCACCCTGCCCCGCTATCTGCTCGGCAAGGCGGGCAAGGAGATCTCCGTGGTCGGGGATCTGGACAACCCCAATCTGGAGACCCTCATCGATCTCGAGCCAGACCTCATCCTCACCGGCCAGACCAAGCCCGAGCTCCTGGCCCTGCTCAAGGAGATCGCCCCCACAGTCGTCACCGGCCACTGGGGCGAGTCCTGGAAGACCATCTTCGAGCGCAGCGCCGACGCCATGAACCGCAGCGCCGAGGCCAAGGCCTTCTTCACCCGCTATGAGGCCCGCCTGGCCGAGGCCCGCAGCAAGCTTGCCACGCACCAGGGGGAGCAGATGAGCATAGTGCGCTGGAACCCAAAGGGGCCGAGCTACATGCACGGCGGCACCTTCGCCAGCAGCGTGGTCACCGAGATGGGGCTCACCCGCCCGGCCCACCAGATCGGCGACAAGACCCCCCACTCCCCGGCCCTGAGTCTCGAGTCCCTCAACCTGCTGGACGGTGACTGGCTGGTGATCGGCACCCTCAGCACCAGCGGCGATGCGGTGGATGCCATGAAGCAGGCCGAACAGACCCCCGCCTTCCAGCAACTGACCGCCATCAAGGGCAAGCGCTTTGGCGCCGTGGACGGGTCGCTGTGGACCTCCACCGGCGGCCCCCAGGCGGCCCTCGAGGTGATCGATGACGTCGAGCAGCTGCTGGCCAAACCCGATGCGGCCCCCATCGCCCAATAAAGTCCGCGTGATTGACCGCCAACAAGAAGCCCGCATCATGCGGGCTTCTTTGTATCCATGGCTCGGCAAGACGCCTACTCCGGCAAGGGCAGCGCTTTTCTGTCCAGTTTGCCGCTGCCGGTCTTGGGCAGGGCATCCAGCAGAACAAGCCGCGCCGGCACCATGTAGTGGGGCAGCGTCGCCTGCAGCCCCTTGCGCAAGGCGAGGCGGTTGAGGGTCACCCCGCTTTTCGCCTCCACGTAGCCCACCAGCATGGCCTCATCCCCCTCGCCCACCAGGCGCACCGCCGCCTCCTGCACCCCGGCCTGGCGGCGCAGCCCCGCCTCCACCTCGCCGAGCTCGATGCGAAAACCCCGCAACTTGACCTGATCGTCGCGCCGACCCAGATAAAGGAAGCGGTCCGCCCCCAGCCGCCGCACCCTGTCCCCGGTGCGATAGAGGCGATGGGTGGCAAGGCGCAAGAAGACGGCCGTGGTGAGAGAAGGCTTGCGCCAGTACCCCTCGCACAGGGCCGGGCTCTCGATGCAGAGCTCGCCGCACTCCCTCTCGGCCACCGGCTTCCCCGTCTCGTCCAGCACCCAGTGGCGATAGCCGGGCAGGCTGTGGCTGATGGTGATCTGGCCATCAAGCGGCGGCCAGCGCACCTCGCTCACCAGGGACCAGACGGTGGCCTCGGTCGGTCCGTAGCAGTTCCACAGCCGCCGGGTGCGGGCACAGAGCTGCTCGGCCAGCCCCATATCCAGCGCCTCGCCGCCGCACAGGGCGGTGAGGGTATCGCGCCCCTGCCAGCCGGCCTTGAGCAGCATGCGCCAGCAGGCCGGGGTGGCCTGCAGCCAGTTGATGGAGGGGTCCGCCTCGAGCAGCGCCAGCATCCCCAGGGGATCCTTGTTGTGCTCGCCACCCGCCACCGTCAGCCGGCCTCCGCCCCAAAGCGGCCCCAGCATCTCCAGCAGGGAGATGTCGAAGGCCGGGGTGGTGATGAAGAGCCAGTGGCAGCTGGGTGAGAGCCCGAGCCGCTCGCGGATCCCGTCGAGGAAGCAGAGCAGAGCCCGCCGGCTGATCACCACCCCCTTGGGCTCGCCGGTGGAGCCCGAGGTGAACATCATGTAGGCGGCCAGGGCGTCATCCACCTGGGGCCAGGAGACGGGCCCTGCCGCTGCCGGCCCGTCGAGGGTACGCAGCGGACAGCCGAAGTCCGGCGTCGTCCCTTCGTCGTCACAGATCACCGCCGACAGGCGCGCCTGACGGGCGATCCCCTGCAACCGCTCCACCGGAAAGTCCGGCTCCAGCGGCACGAAGCAGAGGCCGAGGCGCAGGCAGGCCAGCAGGCTGGCCACCAGGTCGGGGCTGCGGGAGAGATGGAGGCCGACCCGCTCCCCCACCGCCAGCCCCTGAAATCGGGAGGCAATCTGACCGACCCTGGCATTGAGCGCGCCGTAGCTAAGCCAGGGCTCCGCTGTCTCGGGCTCACTCCTGTCAAGCTCATTCATGCCGACCCCGCCCATACGGATGGCGGGAGCGAGCGGGGTGGCGGCCAGACAGGCGGCCAGCCGCGAGGCGAGGTTGGGCGCCCCCTGGGGGGCGCCTCCCATGGATGGCCGGGCCGGGACCCTCTTGGTGGTCACTGTCATAGCACGGCCTCCGTTTGGCGCACCAGCCAGTGCCGATAGAGCCGGCTGGGGGATGGGTGGGCCTTGAGCATCTGCAAAGTGAGCGGCGCGCGATCCTGGCCAAACGCCTCATTGAGGGCCGCCAGCAGGGCGAGCTGCTGCACCGAATCCACCCCTAGCTCCATCAAGGTCTGCTGCCAGATGCCGGGCACGCCGCACTGGCGCTCCCACAGGGCCACCAGCTCGCGGGCCTCGGCCGGTGGCTGAGCCAGGCCGGGCTCCGCCCTGGTGGTGGCCACCTGCGGCATCACCGGGGATGGCGCCGCCGCCACTCTGGCCGGCTGGCCCAGATCCGCCTGCGCCAGCCAACCGAGCTCCGCCAGCCAGTCAGCCAGCACCGCCTCGGCCCGGGCCTCGGGGATCTGCTCGCCGTCGAATTCGAGGCGCAGCTGGAGCGTCTCACCCCGGCTGCTGACCACCAAGGAGAGCGGCAGCTCCACCTTCTCCACCACGGCGCCAAAGCGCGGCACCAGCTGATGGGGCTCGGGGGCGGCAGGGGCCGCCGGCATGGGGTAGTTCTCGAACACGAACAGGCTCTGGAACAGACGGGCCCGGCCTTTGGTCAGCGCCGAGAGCGACTGGGTGCCGTGCTCATTGAGGGCCATCAGATCCGACTGCAACCTGGCGATATGCTCGGCCAGGGTCAGCTCGGTGCGCCACTCCAGGGCCAGCGGCAGGCTGTTGATGTAGAGCCCGACGCTCGCGGTGATCCCCTCGATGGGATAGTCCCGGCCCGGGGTCACGTTGCCCACCAGGGTGACGGCATCGCCACAGCGACGTGCCAGCAGGCGATGCCAGGCATATTGGGCCAACAGGCCCGCGGTCACGCCAAGCTCGCGGGCACGATGGGCGAGCAAGGCCGCCACCTCGGCCGGCAGCGCCGTGGCGCACACCGCCGGTCGCTGCTGGGTGTGGCGCCCGCTTGAGCGAGCGTCCAGGGTCACCCCGAACAGGCAGGCGAGATCGTTAGGCTTTGTTAGCAGTTCCTCCCGCCCCTGCCAGTAAGCCTCGGCGCTGCGGGCTTGGCTGGCGATATGGCGGCCAAATTCGAGCCAGGCGGTATCCGGATCGCGCTGGGGCAACAAACCGTTCATCAGGGACTGATAGGCGCGATGCAAGGAGCCCAGCAACACGGGGCCGCTCCAGCCATCCAGCACGCCGTGATGGACGCTGAAGATCACCTTGTGGTGATCGGGGGCCAATTTGAAGCAGGCAAGCCGCAGCAGGGGCGCCTGCTCCAGCGGGATCGGGCGGGCCAGATCCTGCTCCCGGTAGGCCTGGACCCGAGCCTCTGCATTTTCCACTTCAGACAAGTCCTCATAGTGGAATGGCAACTCGGCATGCTTGAGGATGCGCTGCAGCGCGACCCCGTCAGCCAGCACCAGCCCGCTGCGAAGGGCCGGCCAAAGGGCGATCTGCCCCTGCCAGGCCTGACGGTAGACCGCCACGTCCAGCGGCTGGTGATAGTCGAACTCGGTTTGCAAGTGATAGGCGTGATCCCGGGGCAGTAGCGCCCTGTGATGGAACATGCTCTGCTGAAGCGAGGTCATGGGCAGCAGCGTCTCCACCTCGCGCCCGTTCAGCACCCGATCGAGCGCGGCTTGCGAGAGAGCGATCCCCGGGAAGTCGCTCGGGGTGTGGCGCGGAGCCTTCACCGCGCAGCAGTGCTCCACCAACGCCGTCAGGTTGTCCGCCAGCCGCGCCATCAGGGCGTCGCTCGCTGGCTGGTTGAGGGCGCCCACCTGGCGCAGGGTGAGGCGGCCATCAAACACCCCACCGTGCAGGCTGACCAGCTCGCGCGGCAGGTTGTCGGGGGAACTGGGTGCCCCCGGTGCCAGCGGCAGGGGCAGCCAGGGCTGAGCGGCCTCGCCCTGATGGCTGACCCCCAGGTAGTTGAAGACCACCAGGGCCTGGGGCAGCTCAGACCCACGTGGGTGGTGCAGCCGCAGGGCGTTGAAGCCCACCCCCTTGTCCGGTACGGCGCGCAGCAGCTCCTTGGTGGCGCACACCAGCGCATCCCACGCCCCGGCATCCGCCAGCGCCAGCGGGTAGGTGCTGGTGAACCAGCCCAAGGTACGGCTCACGTCCAGTTCAGCATCGATGGCCTCACGGCCGTGTCCTTCCAGCATCACGCAGTGACGGCTGCCGTAACCCTGCTCGCTCAGGGTACGAGTCAGTGCCGCCAGCAGCAGGTCGGGCACCCGGGTGAAGTAGGCCTGGTTGGCGGTGTCGATGAGCCGGGCCGTGGTCTCCTGACTCAGTTGCAGCAGGCTGGCGGGGGGGGGGGGGCGGCCAGGGGGGGGGCGCGCCGCTTCCAGCAGGTGACCCTGGCTGCCTTCACCCTGAGCCAGCCAGAAACCAAGCTGCTCCTCCTCCCGTTTGGCGTAGGCCGCGAGCCCCTCGCCCCACTGGCGATAGCTGCTGCCCTTGGCGGGCAGCGGCTCGCCCCTGCTCACCCGTGCCAGATCTTCGGCCAGGATGCGCCAGGAGACCGCATCGATCACCAGGTGATGGAAGGCGAGGAAGAGCCCCTCCACCGTCTCGCCCTCGCGATCCCCCTCGAGGGAGAGATTGCGCAGGCGGGCCCAGGCCAGGGTGTGGCCGCTGGCGGGGTCGAGATCCCCCTGCAGCTCGGTCAGGCGGGCCTGCAGTTCGGCCTCATCGAGGCTGCCAGCATCCAGGGTCGGCAGCGGCGGCAATGGCAGTTCGGCCAGGTAGCGCTGGCCGGTCGGGGTCACCGCCAGACGCAGGGCATCGTGATGCTGGCGCAGCGCATTCAGCCAGCCGCGCAGGGCGGCATCGTCCACCCCGGCCGGCAGGCGCAGGATCACCCCCTGGTTCCAGTGACCGGACTTGGCAAAGCCCTGCTCGAAGAACCAGTGCTGAATGGGGTGGAGCGGGAACTCGCCGGTCAGGCTGCCCTGCTCGCTCCTGTGGCTGACCGCCTGCTGCTGGCCGAGCTGGCGGCAGAGGCGGCGCACCGTCTTGGCTTCGAACACGTCCTTGACGCTGCAGTGCAGCCCCGCATCCCGCAGCCGGGTGGTGAGCTGGATGCTGAGGATGGAGTCACCGCCTAAGCGGAAGAAGTCATCCTCCACCCCGAGGGGTTGCTTGAGCACCACCTGCCAGATGGCGAGCACAGTCTGCTCCAGTTCGCTTTGCGGCTCGCCCTTGCTCTGCTGCCAATCAATGGCAGGCAGGCGGCGCAGGTCCAGCTTGCCGTTGGGGGTGAGCGGCATCTCGGGCAGCCAGCAGAGTCGCACCGGCACCATGTATTCGGGCAGGCATTCGCCGGCCCGTTGCAGCAGGGCTTCACCGTCCGGCTCGCTCGCCCCCTCATGCAGACAGGCATACGCCAGCAGGCGCCCCTCCTGCACCACCACCTTGATCTGGCGGATGACCGGGCACAATTCGGCGAGCCGGGTCTCTATCTCCCCCGGCTCGATGCGATAGCCCCGCAGCTTGATCTGCTCGTCGATCCGACCGAGATACTGGATGTTGCCATCGCGGCGCAGCAGGGCCCGATCGCCGGTGCGATAGAGGCGATGGGTACGTTCCTCATTCGTTGCATCAAAGGCCAGCTCGATAAAGGCCTCCTGGGTGCGCTCCGGCAGATTGAGATAGCCGCGAGCCAGCCCCAGCCCCGCCAGGCAGAGCTCGCCGGGTACCCCCACCGGGCAGAGGTTGCCCCCTTCGTCCAGGATCAGCGCCTTCAGGTTGTTGACGGGGCGACCGATTGTGATGGGCGCCCCCGGGGTGAGCCGCGCGCAGAGCGCGGTGACGGTGCACTCGGTCGGGCCGTACATGTTGAAGAGTGCCACCCGCTCTCCCCAACGCTCCACCAGGCTGCTCGGGCACGCCTCGCCGCCAAAGCCGATGGCCTTGAGAGAACCGAGATCGGTCGGCGGCAAAAGGTTGGCAAGCAGGGCGGTCGGCAAAATCATATGGCTGGCACCCCGAGCGATCGCGGCGCCGATCGCCCCCTCGCCCGGCTCGCCGAAGTGCAGGGCCGCGCCGCAGTAAAGGGGCAGCAAGCTGGTCATGTTGCCCGCATCAAACGAGAGGGACATGCAGTTGAACATGGCGCCACCCTTCCCAAGGGCGATGCGCTCACCGTGATCCGCCATCAGGTTGACCAGGCTGCCCTGCTCCACCATGACCCCCTTGGGCAGGCCGGTACTGCCGGAGGTGTAGATGATCTGGGCCAGCATGGCGGCGTCCCGAGGCAGTGCGGGCGTGCTGGTTGGCATCTTGTCCAGCGCAAGCCCGTGCAGATCGTGATACTCGGCCGTCGTGCTCGCCAGCGCCTCGCCAAGCCGCGGGTCCGGCACGCCGCCCAGCACCAGGCTGATGGATGCATCGCCGAGGATATGGGCCAGCCGCTCGGCGGGATAGGCAGGATCCAGCGGTACATAGGCCGCCCCCGCCTTCCAGCAGGCGAGCAGGGCGATGACGAAGGCCACATCGCGCCTGGCCTGGATGCCGATGGCGGCGCCCGGGGTGACGCCCTGAGCCTGCAACCAGTGGGCCAGCCGGTTTGCTCGCACCTCCAGCTCGCCATAGGTCAACGATTGCGCGCCGTCGCTCACCGCCAGCGCGTCCGGGCACTTCCCAGCCCGCCGCTCGATATGACAGAGCAGGGTGTCGCGGCTCGGGTAGTCCGGCGGCAGGTCGGCAAGCTGTGCGGCCAGCGCTGCCTGGTCGGTGCCCGCCTCCAGCGGCAGTTGCCAGATGTCGGTCTCGGGGGCTGCCACCACGGCGCGCATCAGGTGCAGCAGGCGATCGGCAAGAGCCTGGATGGTCTCTCGCTCGAACAGGGCGGTGGCAAACAGCCAGTCCACCCTGACACAGTCCATCAGCTCGGTCACCTTGACCGAGATGTCGGTCTTGGCCGGCAGCACAGGCGAGGTCTCCTCCACCAGCTGGCAGCCGGGGATGAGATCGTTGAAGTCCACCTTGGCCTGATAGACCAGCATGATCTGGAAGATGGGGTTGATGGCGGTGGTGCGATCGGCGCCGATGGCCTCGGCCAGCGCCTCGAAGCGGTAGAGCTGGTGATCGAAGGCCGCCAGATCCTCCTCCCGGCACTGCTGCAGATAGTCGACAAAGCTGGGCTTGCCGCTGAGTTGAGTGCGCAGCACCAGGGTATTGACGAAAAAGCCCACCAGGGACTCGATTTCGTGACGCTCGCGATAGGCGAGCGGGGTGCCGATCACCACCTCCTTCTCGCCGCTCTGGCGCACCATCAGCAATGCAAACAGGGCGTGCAGACCGATGAAGTTGGAGGTGCTGTGGCGCTGGCAGAGGCGCTTGAAGCTCTCCCACAGGTCGCTCTCGATGGTGGAGAAGACCAGCTCGCCGCCGCTGTCCTGATGGGCCGGGCGCGGCTTGTCGAGCGGCAGGCCGTGCACTTCGGGGCTGCCACCGAGCCGGTCGACCCAGAACGGCTTGAACTCGGCGTGATAATCGAGAAAACGGTCCGAGTTGAACCAGCGGGCATAGTCGATGTAGGTGAGGGGCAGCTCGCTCACCTGCAGGGGCTCGCGGTTCTGATGGGCAAGAAAGGCGCGCTTGAGATCCGCGAACATGTTCTTGACCGACCAGCCGTCGGAGATGATGTGGTGCTGGGTGATCAGCAGCACGTGCTCGCGGCTGCCGAGCCGGATCAGGTGCACCCGGCTGAGATCCCCCTGGGTCAGGGAGAAGGGGCGCCCGATCTCCTCGCGCACCCGCCTGGCCACATAGGCCTCCCGCTCGGCAATGGGCTCTGCGCTCACGTCCTCAATCTGCAATTTGAAGGGCGTGTGGGGCAGGATCTCCTGCGCCCCCCTGCCCGCCTCGTCCTTGATGAAGCGGGTGCGCATGCTGGGGTGGCGCGCAAACAGGTGGTCGAAGGCAAACTCCAGCGCCGCCGTGTCCAACTCTCCCTTAACGCGAAAATAGACCGGCATATTGTAGAGGTGGGAGGCTTCCTCGTACTGCTCGATAAACCAGAGCCCACTCTGGGACGAGGAGAGCGGCCCCTGCCGGGCACCCTCGGAGGCGATAGGGGCCTCGAAGGCGGCACGGGCCGCCAGGCAGCGCACCAGCTCATCCTTGTGGGCCTTGATGGTGGCGCCAATGGCCGGCGTCACCGCCTCCTTGCTCGACTGGGAGATAAGCTGGCCCTTGTCGTTCAGCGCCAGCTTCACGCCCTGCCGTTCCAGCTGTTTCAACAGCAAAATCATATTGTTCATCTGTTTCTCAAGCCTCAGGCACTCAGGGTGGCGCCACCGTCGACGACCAGATCCTGCAGCGTGATGTGGCTGGCCAGATCCGAGGCCAGGAAGAGGACGGTATGGGCAATCTCCGCCGGGGTGGCTACCTTGCGCAGGGGGATGCCGAGCTTGAACTGCTCCGGCAACCCGGCAATGGTGCGGGCCATGGCCTCCTCGCTTGGCAGCATGCCGCGCAGCATGGGGGTATCCGTCGAGCCCGGTGACACCAGGTTGACCCGCACGCCGAAGGGGGCCAGCTCCAGCCCTACCGTCTGGGTCAGGCTGGTGACCGCCGCCTTGGAGGCGCAATAGGCCGCCATCTGCATGCGCGGCACATGGGCGGCGTTGGAGCCGATGGTGACGATGGCTCCGCGCTGCTGTCCCTTGAAGTGGGGCACCAGGGCCCGCAGCAGATAGAAGACACCGCTGGCGTTGACCGTCATGCAGTCGTGCCAGTCATCATCGCTTAAGGTTTCGGCGGGGCCGAGGCGCAAGACACCGGCCCCGTTCACCAGCACATCCAGCCCACCGTCCGCCAGCAGCGCTGCGCAGCAGGCGTTGACCGCCTTCGAGTCGCCAATATCGAGCAGCCGGGTGGCATAGGGGTAGTCGGCTTCGGGAAACGCCAGATCCAGCCCCACCACGGCCGCGCCGGCCGCCACGAACTGCGTCGCCACCTCGCGGCCGATACCACGTCCGGCCCCGGTCACCCAGACCCGCTTGCCAGTGAAATCAAAGGCCATTGCTTGTTGCTCCTTGCTCATCACCACACCATCTCCACGCTCTCTTCGTCCTCGGCAAGCAGGCCGTCGAGGAAACGGCAGAAGTCATCCAGGCGCGGGTGATCGAACACATCGGAAACCTTGACCTGCACCCCGAACTCGGCGCCGAGCCGGTTGACTATCTGTATGGTCTGCAGGGACTGGCCCCCCAGTTCGAAGAAGTTGTCCGCCGGCGCCATGGTGGCCAGACCCAGGATCTGCTGCCAGATGGCGCCAACCCGGTTCTCGGTCTCGCTGCCAAGGGTCAACGCCTCGCCACCCGCCTGGTAGGCGGCCAGCAGGGCCTTGCGATCCAGCTTGTTGGAGCCGGTGCGGGGCAGCTGGTCATAGTGGCGATAGTCGGTGGGGATCATGGCGGCAGGCAGCACCCTGGCCAGCTGCGCCTTGATGACCCGGCTGTCGCGCTCCGGCCCCGCCACGAAGGCCACCAGCCGGCGCACGCTGCCGATGCTCACCCCCTGCACGCAGGCCTCGTCCACCCCGGGCAGGGCCAGCAGCTGGGCCTCCACCTCACCGGGCTGAATGCGATAGCCGCTTATCTTGAATTCGTTGTCGCGCCGGCCAAGGTAGACCAGCCGGCCGGACACCAAGCGCACTCGATCGCCGGTGCGATAGACGGGCATCTGCTGCGCACCGACACGCAGGGTGCCGAAACCGCCCTGCGCACTCTGCACATTCGCGCTCTGCGCGCTGCCCACATAGCCGTTGGCCAGCTGCGGGCCGAGCAGCACCAGCTCACCCTCGATGGCGGGTTGCTCCCCCGCCCCGAGGATGAGCGCCTGCATGCCGGGCAGCGGCAGGCCGATGGGCAACTGGGCCTGGCTCGGATCTTCCTGCTGCAGCTCCTGGGTGGTCACCACCACTGTGGTCTCGGTGGGGCCGTAGGTGTTGAACAGCCGCACATCAGTGCGGCCCTGACGCTGCCACTGGGCCAGCTGCTCGGGGTAGACCGCCTCGCCGCCTATGATGACGGTGGCAAGCCCGGCAGGAATGTGGGCCTGACCCGCCGTCAGCGCCACCACCCACTCGTTCCAGAACGCGGTGGGCAGGTCGAGGTGGGTGATCCCCATCTGCTCCACCCCGGCCGCAAAGGCGGGCATGGATTCGAGTAGGGCGTCGGTGCGCAGCACCAGGGTGGCACCGGCGCTCAGGGTGGCGAACACCTCCTCGATGCTGGCGTCGAAGTTGAAGGGGGCGAATTGCAGCATCCGCGCCCCCTCGCCCAGGTGGTAGCGGCAGCGGGCCGCGGCGGCGAAGTGATCCAGCGCGCCGTGGCTCACCGCCACCCCCTTGGGCAGACCGGTCGAGCCCGAGGTGAACATCAGGTAGGCGACGGCGCGGCCGGCAGCCGGTTGGTTGAGCCGATCAATGCTCACCAGATCTCCCGCCAGCAGCGTGCGACCCTCAAACAGACTGGCCAGCTTGTGACGGTATTCGGCCTGGGTGATCAGGGTCTTGACCTCACCCAGCCGCAGGATATGGCCCTGGCGCTCAAGCGGTTGCTCGGGATCGAGCGGCACGTAGACGGCACCCGCCAGCAGCACCGCCAGCTGGGCGAAGATGGCCTGGGGGGTGCGAGCCAGCATGACCCCCACCTTGTCGCCGGGGACGACGCCTTCGGCCTGCAGGGCGGCCGCCATCTGTTCGCAGCGGGCCAGCAGCGCCTCGTAGCTGAAGCGGGCCTCTCCCTGCGCAGTGCTCTGAATCAAGGCAATCTTGTCCGGGGTCTGGGCGGCGAAGTGGCAGAGCGCCTCCAGCACCGGGCGCACCTGGAGAGCTTCCTGGGCGGGGCCGGCGATCAGGGCCCTGGCCCGCTGCTCCGCCAGCCAGTCGGCCTTGAGGGTCCCCAGGGTCTGGGCGGGCTCGGCCAGCCAGCGTCCCAACAGGGCAAACAGGGTATCGGCGATGGCTGCCAGCTCCCCCTGCTGGTAGCAGCCGGGGTTGGCGTCCAGATCCAGTCTGGGCTGGCCATCGACGCCGACCTGCACCTCGATGGTGAGATCCTCCACCGGGCCGGCGCTGATGTTGAGAATATGGGCAGATAGCGGCCCGAAGCGGCGAGCGTGATCAAACGGCATGATGTTGACCAGGGGGCCGAACAGCCGCTTGTCTCCCCCCACCAGGCCGAGGTCACGGCGCAGCAGCTCGTAGCGGTAGTGCTGGTGCTTGCGCACCCCGCGTTTGGCCTTGGCCACGGCGCCGGCGGCTCCCGCCAGATCCAGTTCTTCACCCAGTGTCAGCGCCAGCGGGGTGATGTTCATCTGCATGCAGGGTACGGTCAGCGACGCCGAACCGATGCGGTTCATCATCATCAGGCCGAGCAGGGTCTTATCCTGGCCGCTCGCCAAGGAGAGCTGGGCAGAGAGACCGGCCAGCAGCAGATCGGGCCAGCCCAGCTTGTGCTCATCGGCAAAGCCGGTCAGGGATTGCCAGAGCGCCGCCGGCAGCGGACGGCTCTCGCGGATAAAGTTGGCGGCAATCGGCGCCCGTAACGAGCCAAAGGATGTCACCTCGGGCCAGCCTTGCAGCTGCTCCTGCCAGAAGGCGCGGGCGGCGGCGTTCTTGCCGCTCTGCTCGCGGCTCGCCTCTTCCGCCAGCACCTCCGCCAGAGAGCCGAAGGGGGATGGAGAGTTCATCTCACCGGCCAGCCCCTCTGCATACAGCTCGGCGATGCGCTGGAACAGCAGGGTGGTGCCAAAGCCGTCGAGGGCGATGTGGTGCACGCAGCTGTAGAGGTAATCGCGGCCGGGGCCGCGCAGCAGGGCGAAGCGGCAAGGCGCCTCTTGGGTCAACTCGAACGGGCGGCGCAGATCGGCCCAAGCCCAGGCGCGGGCCAGCGTCTCGTCATCGCGCTCGAGGGAGACCTCTTCATAGGCGAGTGGCGCCTCGGCCGGGACGAAGCAGACCGCCTCGCCGTCTTGCTCGAAATGGCCCTTGAGCGCCTCGCACTCCCCCACCGCCTTGGCAAGGGCCGCCGCCAGCACGGCCGCCTCGACCTTGCCGTCGAAGGCGATGCACTCGGCGGTGTTGAACATCGCCTTGTCGTCGTTGAGCAGATGTCCGGACCAGAGCCCCTGCTGGGGGATTGTCAAGGGGAAGCGGTTCATGGGGTCACCTCCAGGGCCTGTGCTGCCAGCCTGGCCTCGATGAGGCGCCACCAGCCGTTGAGGGTCGGCAGCTTGGCGAGATCCACGAAGCCGAGCTCGACCCCGGCGGCGCGCCACTCGGTGAGCAGGGCCATGATCCGCACCGAGTCCAGACCGTAGTCGATGAGATTCTCGTCGGGGTCAAACTCCCCTTCCTCCTCGTCGATATGACTCAGCAGCCGCGCCTTGAGCCCCTCGTAGGTCAGTAATGGATTGGTCAGCAACGGATTGGTCTGGGCGGCAGAAGCGGAAGCCGGGGCAAGGGCCAGGGCCAGCACCTCCTCGCAGGGGATCACCTTGCCACAGCGGGTTGCCACGTAGTCGAGCGCCATCTGGTGGTCGGCCAGGGAGAAGTCCGCCACCCCGTCCGCCAGGAAGAAGGGCTGGATGTCGCGCATGAAGGCATCGCAGGCGGTCATCATGCAGCCGATATGGCCGTAGATGCCGCCGATGATGAGCTGATCCCGCCCCAGCGCTTTGAGCATCTGCTCCAGCTCGGAGCGCTGGAAGGCGCTGTAGCGCCACTTGACCAGCACGGTGTCGTCCCGCTCCGGGCGCAGTGCGGCCACCACCTGCTGCTGTTCGGGCCGCTTGTTGAGACCCGGGCCCCACATGTCGTTGAGCAGGGCGCGATCTTCAGGGGATTGATCCTTGGGCTGGGCGGTGTAGAAGACCGGAATGCCGAGGGCCTTGCACTGCTTGCGCACGGCAGCCAGGCGCTCAGTCAGGGCAGCAATCAACGGGCTATTTTCGCCATAAAAGGCGGTGAAGTACTCCTGCATGTCGTGGATCAGCAGGGCGGCGCGCTTGGGATCCAGGGACCAGTTGACCTTGTTGGCCTTCCACTGGCTGGGCATGGCGTAATTGTTCAGGGTTGGGATAGCCATAACGTCATGATTCCTTTTAGTTTTATGCTGTTGTCAGGGGCTGGTTGGCGGCGATGGCGTGCGCAATGCGTGCCCGCAGCCCCTGCTTGTCAATCTTGCCCACCGCCGTCATGGGCAGGGCGTCCAGGGCTTCGAAACGGTCGGGCAGCTTGAAGTCCGCCACCCCGCGCTCACGCAGAAACTTGCGCAAAGCCAGCGGCTTCAAGGCGGGATCCGTGCTGACGATAAAGGCACAGCTCTTCTCCCCCATGGCGCTGTCGGGCATGGAGACCAGGGCCACATGGGTGATGGCAGGATGGTGTAGCAGCTGGTTTTCCACCTCTTCCGCCGCGATCTTCTCGCCGCCCCGGTTGATCTGATCCTTCTGCCGCCCCACCACGGTGAGGTAACCATCGGCATCCTGTACCACCAGATCGCCGGAGCAGTAGAAGCCCTCGTCATCGAACACCCGGGCGTTGTGGGCCGGGCTCTGGTAGTAACCGCGGAAGGTATAGGGGCCGCGGGTGTGCAGGGCGCCAGGCTCGCCCGGGGCGACCGGATTGCCCGCCTCATCGAGGATACGCACCTCGTCATCCGGGCTCATGGGGCGGCCCTGGGTGTGAATGACCTTCTCGTCGGGATCAGAGAGCCGGGTGTAGTTGACCAGCCCCTCCGCCATGCCGAACACCTGTTGCAGCCGGCAGCCGAGCAGCGGCCCAATCTTGCTGGCCACCGCATCCCCAAGCTTGGCGCCGCCCACTTGCAGCAAGTCGAGACTCTCGAGCTGAGTGCGCGCAGTGGGGTCCGCTTCCGCGGCCTGCAGCCAGAGGGAGACCGCCGGCGGCACCAGGGAGGTGAGATTGACCCGGTGGCGGGCGATCAGCGGGAAGCAGCTGATGGGGCTGGGGTCGGGGGCGAGCACCACGGCGCCACCCGCCTCGAACACACCGAGGGCGCCTGGGGAGCTCAGGGGGAAGTTGTGGGGCGCCGGCAGGGCGCACAGATAGCGGGTATGGGGGCCGAGGCCACAAATCTCGTTGCTGCGGCGCACGCTGTAGAGATAGTCGTCGTGGGTGCGGGGGATGAGCTTGGGAGTGCCGGTGCTGCCACCGGAGAGCTGGAAGAAGGCCACCTCGTCCGCCGGGGTCGGGGCAAAGGAGACGGACGGGGAGCCCCCCTCATCTCCCTCGCCGAGCCAGCGGGTCAGCCCCAGCTCCCCCCCATCACCATCCAGCAGCACCCGCTCGGCACCGATGCTTGCCAGCAACTCGCTCTCGCGCCCCTTGCTCGCAAACAGCGGATGAGCCAGCGAGCCGACAAAGAGGCGCGGTGTGATCTGCTCGGCGTAAGAGGCCAGCTCCAGCCGGTTGTGGCTAAAGAGCGCGTTGACCGGAGCTATGCCGGCTTTCAGCAGAGCGAAGAACACCAGATAGAACTCGGCCACGTTGGGGAGCTGCACCAGAGCGGTATCCCCCACCCCCAGGCCATGGCGGGCCAGATTCGCGGCCAGCCGGCTCGAGGCAGCGTCCAGCTCGCCATAGCTCAAGCGCCGCTCGCCACAGAGGATGGCCTCGGCATCGGGGGCCAGCTCGCACTGGCGCGCCAGCATGGCGGTCAGCGGCTCGCCGCGCCAATAACCCTTGGCGCGGTATTGATCCGCCAGCTCTGCGGGCCAGCGGGTATAGGGCAGAAAACGGCGGCTATCGCTCATTGCGCCACCTCCGGGCTCAGACCCAGGGCTTTGAGATTCGGCTGCCCGCTCGGCCAGCCCAGATATTGACGCTGGCTCATTGCGCCACCTCCAAATCCAGGCCCAGGGCTTTGAGATTCGGCTGCCCGCTCGGCCAGCCCAGGTATTGATGCAGGCTCATTGCGCCACCTCCAAATCCAGGCCCAGGGCTTTGAGATTCGGCTGCCCACTCTGCCAGCCCAGATATTGACGCTGGCTCATTGCGCCACCTCCGGACTCAGGCCCAGGGCCTTCAACATGGTGCCCAGCTTGGTGCCGGTCTCAGCCCACTCCATGGCGGGATCCGAGCCCGCAACGATGCCTGCGCCGGCAAACAACTCCACCTGATGGCCGTCGAGCACGCCGCAGCGGATCACCACGGCCCACTCGCCGTTGCCCTGGCTGTCGCACCAGCCGACGATGCCGCTGAACAGGGCGCGCCGGAAGGGCTCCTGCTCGCGGATGAACTGGCGGGCCAGATCGGTGGGGTAGCCGCACAGGGCCGGGGTGGGATGAAGCTGGCAGGCAAGTGACAATACCGATGCCTCGCCGCCATTGAGCCGACCGGCGATGGGGGTGCCCAGATGCCAGAGGGTATCCGTGCTCATCAGACTGGGGCTGGACGGGATCGCCAGCTCGCGGCAGTGGGGGGTCAGCACCCGGCGGATCTCGTCGATCACCAACTTGTGCTCATGCTGATCCTTGCGGGACGCCAGCAGATCCCGGGCCACCGCCTCGTCCTGCTGCGGCTCGCCCGCCCGTCTGGCGGAGCCCGCCAGGGGGTGGGTGAACACCTCTCCCCCGCTGACCCGCAACAGTAGCTCCGGGCTGGCGCCAAGCAATCGGCGCGTCCCATCGAGGGGCAGGGAGAAGTGGAAGGCATGGGGGTTCTGGGCCATCAGCTGCGCCAGCACCTGCTCGGGGTCGGCTGGCTGGTGCAGGGTGAGGGAGAGCTTGCGCGACAGCACCACCTTGGCGAGGCGACCTTGGGCGAACGCCTCCAGCGCCGCGCTGACCGAGGCCTTGAATTCGCTGGCGGCAGGGGTGCTCTGCACCGAGATGGCCTGGTTCGCGGCCTGGGGGCCGGGTTCGCGCTGACGGCGTTCGCTGCGCTCAACCTGGCCGGGCACATAGAGGCAGGAGGGTTCTGAGGGATCGAAGGCGAAGGCGCCGATAAGCAGGGGGTTGGCCTGGCCCGCGGCCCTGGCCGCCGCCAGCGCATCCGTTATCTGCCGCTCCAGCAGGGGCCATTCGCTGGCTGGCGTTCGGATCGGCTGACCCAGATCATTGGCCCGGATCTCTCCCTGGCTCGACGTGAACAGGACGTCGGGGGGCGCAGCCTGAACCGGCGCGCGGGTTTCCATCACTTGAGTATCCATTTCACACCCATCGAATAAGACTATAAATGATAACTATTATCAGTCCGTTATTGTGCGGCGCTAAAATACTCGCTTTGAAATCCCCGGGTCAATGGAATTTGCATGGGACAAAACGGGAGCCTTTATGTGGGTATCGGCCCGAATGCAGGGCACGGCCACCCCATGGGGGCGGGAGTGGTCCCCGCCCCGGGACTCGGGTTGCGACAGCCGGTGGCTGGGGCTTGCCCGTCATGGAGGTTAGTGGTAAACCCGGCGAAAAGGGTTCGGATGAACACCAATCCAAGTCAGTCCCTCCAACTCCCGTGTCGAGTTGGCAATTGATGATTATTTGCATTTATCGGAGAGCGTCGCCGCCATCGTCAGGACGGCCGATGACTGAGGCTTGCCCACCCCGGAGGCCAGTGACCTGGGTGATGTTCGGGCATCATATGAGAACCAACTTATGGCTGGCAATTGATAATTATTTGCATTTATCGGAGAATGGCCACCATCGTCAGTCAGGAGTCCGTCCATGTCCCAGCCCGCCCCCGTCAATCGTCCCCGTCTGCTCAGCGTCAAGCGGGTTCAGGATCTCACCCCTCACCTGCGCCGCATCTGCCTGACCGGCCCCGACCTTGCCGACTACCCCTTCACCTGTGGCGGCGCCCATATCAAGATCATGCTGCCGCAGCCGGGCCAGGCCCATGCCGTCCTGCCCACCCCCACGCCCCAGGGGCCGCGCTGGGAGGATCCGAGCCAGCGACCCATCATGCGCACCTTCACCATTCGCGCCTTTCGCCCCGAAGCCCTGGAGCTGGATATCGACTTCGCGCTCCATGGCGAGACGGGGCCGGCCAGCCGCTTCGCCCTCAACGCCAAGCCGGGGGACAGGCTCGCCATCTCGGGTCCCGGTGGTCCCAACCCCATGCTGCAGGCGGCCGACCACTACTACATGGTGGGGGATCTCACCTCCCTGCCCGCCATCTGCGCCATGGCCGAGGTGATGGCGCCCCAGGCCAGGGGCCACATAGCCCTGCTGGTGCCCCATGAGCAAGACATGCTGGACATCCCGCTGCCGGCCGGGGTCGAGCTGCGCTGGTTTGTCGGCAGCCCGCAGCAGACAGAGCCCCTGATCAGCCATCTCACCAGCCAGCCCATGAGCGGCGACAACAGCTACTTCTGGTTCGGTGGCGAGGAGGGGCTGGTGGTCCCCATGCGCCGCCATGTCAGGCGCACCCTGGAGGTGGACCGCAGCCGCGTCTACGCCGTCCCCTACTGGCGCCATGGCAAGGATGAAGAGGCCTATCACCACGCCCGCCACGACGTGATGGACAGCTGATCTCCCCCTGCCCCGCCCGGGCCCGTGGCAGCTATGCCCGGGCCCTTTCCGTTTGTCTCTCCCCCTCCCTGCCCTTCCCGTTAGTGCTTGCAAGTCACGGGCAAAACAAGATAATGATAATCACTCTCAACAACTGCGATGGAAAGGCCCACCGACGGATGCCACCTCGGCATCGGCCCCATCGCCTCCATTCCCTCACAAGGTAATCCAGATGGCAGTCTTGAATTCGGTCATGCGCGCCGCCACGGTGACGACGCTCCCCACCCCGGCAGATCTGCTGGCACAGCAACCCTGTCCTGCCCAGTTGCAGACCCGGATTGCACAACATCGTCAGCAGGCCAGCGACATTCTGGGTGGGGAAGATGATCGCCTGCTGGTGGTGATAGGCCCCTGCTCCCTGCACGATCCCCGGGCGGCCCTCGACTATGCCAGGCGCCTGGCCCCCCTGGCCGCTCAGTACCAGGATCGGCTGCAGATCGTGATGCGGGCCTACTTCGAGAAGCCGCGCACCACTGTGGGCTGGAAGGGGCTGGTGTTCGACCCTCACCTGGATGGCAGCCATGACCTCGCCCTGGGTCTGCGCCTGGCACGCCAGCTGCTACTCGACATTGGCGAGCTGGGCCTGGCCACCGCCACCGAGTTTCTCGACACCACCAGCTTCCTCTATCTCGCCGACCTCATCAGCTGGGGAGCGATCGGTGCCCGCACCACCGAGTCCCAGGTTCATCGTCAGCTCGCCTCTGCCCTGCCCTGCCCGGTCGGTTTCAAGAACGGCACCGATGGCAACGTCCGGGTCGCCCTGGATGCCATCCAGGCGAGCCGGGCCCCCCACCTGTTCACCACGCCGGGCAGCGAGGGGGGCATGGTGGTGGTCCAGAGCCAGGGCAACGGAGCCGGCCACATCATCCTTCGTGGCGGCACCAGCCCCAATTACCATGCGGCCGATGTGGATGCGGCGGCGCAGCGCCTGCGCGGTCAGGGGCTGGCCCCCCGGCTCATGGTCGATTGCAGCCACGGCAACAGCCAGAAGCAGCACAAGAACCAGCTCAGGGTCGCCGAGTCCCTCGCCCAGCAACTGGCCCAGGGCAGCCAGGCCATCGCCGCCGTCATGGTCGAGAGCTTCCTGGTGGAGGGCGCTCAGGCCCCCGCGCCCCTCGGGGCCCTCACCTATGGCCAGTCGGTCACCGATGCCTGCCTCGGCTGGGATGACAGCCTGAGCCTGCTCGCCCTGCTGGCCGAGGCGGTCTCGGCACGCCGTCGCCACCTTGCCTCGGCCCCCGCGCCCTGCTGGGAAGCCCAGCTGGCCAGCTGACGCACCGCCCCCTGGACGCGGCACCGAGGAGCCGGCCACTATACTTGGCCGGTGTCATCCTTCACCCGGAGTACCCCATGGTGCCGCGTCTCATCCTCTGCCTCCTGCTCTGCCTCACCCTGGCCCCCCTGCCCGGGGCCAGTCCCCTCCACGTCAGCCTGCTGCACCGGGACCTGGCCCACCCCTGGGGGCTGGTGTTCCTGCCCGGCGGCGATCTGCTGGTGAGCGAGCGCCCCGGCCGCCTGCTGCGCCTGGGGGCCGACGGACGGCGCCATGCCGTGACCGGCCTGCCCGAGATAGCGGCCCAGGGCCAGGGGGGCCTGCTCGATCTGGCCCTGGATGACGAGGGCTGGCTCTATTTCAGTTACAGCGAGCCCGGCCCGGGTGGCAGCAGCACCGCCGTCGCCCGGGCCAGGCTGCAAGACGATCGCCTCATCTCCCTGCAACCCCTGTTCAGCCAGCGACCAAAGGTGTCGGGCGGCGCCCATTTTGGCTCGCGCCTGGTGCTGGGGAGCGATGGCCTGCTCTATATCACCCTGGGGGATCGCTACCACCAGCGCGACCTGGCCCAGCGCCTGGACAACCACATCGGCAAGACGGTGCGCCTGAACCGGGATGGCAGCGTGCCGACGGACAACCCTTTTCGCCACACCCCGGGCGCCCTGCCCGAGATCTGGAGCCTGGGCCATCGCAACATGCAGGGAGCGGCCTGGCGGCCGCTGGCCAACCAGTTCTGGGCCCATGAACACGGTCCCCAGGGCGGGGACGAGGTCAATCTCATCCTGGCAGGGCAAAACTACGGCTGGCCCAGGGTCAGCTTCGGCGAGGAGTATGGCGGCGGCAAGATTGGCGAGGGGGCAGCGGCGCCGGGGCTGGTCGCCCCCCTCAAGGTCTGGGTGCCCTCCATCGCCCCCTCCGGCATGGTGTTTCACTCCGGGGCTCGCTACCCCCAGTGGCGGGACAAGCTGTTTGTCGGCGCCCTGCGCGGCCAGTCACTGCGGGAGCTGACCCTGGCCGGCGACGCCATCGTCGGCGAACGCACCCTGCTCGGGGAGCGGGGGGAGCGGATCCGCACCGTCAAGGAGGGACCCGATGGTGCCCTCTATCTGCTCACCGACAGCGGATCGGGCAAGGTGTTGCGGCTGACGCCTCGACCTCTCGACTAAACTGAGAGGGCCCGTATCCCGGAGTGTCACAAGGAGCAAGACCATGAGATCCCTCAAGACCCTGACCATTTTCCTCTGCTGCGGCCTGCTGATCGCCTGCAACACCATGAGCGGCGTGGGCAAGGATGTCGAAAAAGTCGGCGAGACGATCCAAAAGAGCGCCGACAAGTGACCCCGGGCCGGGTGCCCCCGGCCCTTCTCCCCCATAAAGCAGTGGCTCGCCGCGCCGCTCTGTAATAAGGTTTTTCTTGCTCCTTATGCTCGACCCCATCAGCTCGATCCCGGCCGACCCTAAATTGCGCAGGATCCCCACAGAGACCCTTTATGCCCCCTCAGCCCGCTCTTGACCCTCTTCCCGGCCCGGCCCCCGACCTTGTCTCCTTCGCCGCCCTGATGGGTCGCCACTTCCCGGGTGCCCGGGTGCTGATCGTGCCCGCCGCCCCCATGGCCCCCGCCGCTTTCGGGTTGACGCCGGGGGAGCAGGCCGCCCTCCTCGGCCTCGCCAGCCGGGTGGGGGCTGGGGCCCATTTTTATCGGGATCGGCCGCCAATATCTGGCCTCCCCTCCTCCCCTGACACCGGCATCCCGGGGGCCTGCGCCCTGGTCCCCCTCACCGGCGGCGAGGGGCGCCCCCTCGGCTGGTTCGCGCTCCTGCTGCCCGGCAGCCATGACTTCACCCCCTGGGAGCGCCAGGACCTGGACGGCTTCGCCCGCCAGCTCGTGTGCATGTTGCAAAGCGTCCCCGGGAGCCCGGCTTGCTACAGCCAGCTGTTCGAACTCACCTTCAACCAGTCTTCGGTGGGCATGGCCCTCTCGGCCCCGGACGGTCGCTGGCTGCGGGCCAATCAGAGCCTGTGTCAGCTGCTGGGTTATCCCGAATCCCTGCTCATCGAGCGGGACTGGCAATCCATGACCCATGCCGAGGATCTCGCGGCCGAGGTGCGGCTGTTCGAGCAGCTGCTGGCGGGGGAGCGGCAGAACTACCGGCTGGAGAAACGGCTGCTGCGCCTCGACGGCACGCCCCACTGGGTCCAGCTCAGCGTCACCCTGTGCCGGGGCCGCAGCCCCCGGCAGACTCACCTGATCGCCGTGTTCACCGACATTGACGATCGCAAGCAGGCGGAGCAGCAGCTGCACCAGTTGCAGGCCCGGCTGGAGCAGCAGGTGGCCGAGCGCACCCAGGCCCTCTCCCGCGCCCTGGCGGAGCGGGACAGGGAGATGGCGGAGCGCGCCCAAGCGCAGGCGCGGCTGATGGAAGAGAAGAACCGCTTCCAGAGCATGCTGGACAACAGCAGCGCCGCCTTCATCGAGGTGAACGAGCAGGGCAGCCTCTGCGGCTGGAACCCGGCGGCCAGCAGCCTGTTTGGCTGGCAGGCCGAGGCCGTGCTGGGCCGGCCCCTCGTCGCCCTGTTCGACCCGGACTCCCCCTTCTGCCAGCTGTTGCTGGGCCAGGATCCCCAGCCCAGGCGCCAGGAGGTGGACATTCGCGACCGGGACGGGCGCCTCGTCCAGGCGGAGGTGGTGGCCGAGTCGAGCCAGCATGGGGGGCGGCCGAGCCGCTTCGCCTTCATCCATGACATCTCGGCCCGGCGCAGCGTGGCCCAGCAGCTCAAGCAGAGCAAGAGCCGGCTCAAGGCCATCGCCGACAACATGCCGGCCCTGATCGCCCAGATCAACCCGCAGCAGCGCTATCTCTACGCCAACCGCGCCTATCAGGAGTGGTTCGGGGTGAGCAGCGAGCAGCTCTATACCATGACGGTGGCGGATCTCATCGGCCCCAAGGCCTACCGGGTCGCGGCCCCCCACCTGGCCCGGGCCCTGGCCGGGGAGGAGCTCGCCTTCGACACGCCGTTTGACACACTGCAGGGGGAGCGCATGGTGCACTCCCACTATGTGCCCAACCCGGAGCCCGGCACCGGCCTCTACATACTGGCCACCGACATCAGCGAGCTGACCGAGTTGCAACGGCGCCTCGAGCACGAGGCGGCCCACGATGCCCTCACCGGCCTGCCCAACCGGCGCGCCTTCAGCCTGCGTCTCGAACGCGAGCTGGCGCGCACCCGCCAGGGCCGCGGCCACCTGGCCCTGCTGTTTATCGATCTCGATGGCTTCAAGCAGCTCAACGACAGCCTGGGTCACGACTTTGGCGACAAGGTGCTGCGCTACTTCGCCGAGCGGCTGCAGGCCTGCGTGCGGCCGGGGGACATGGTGGCGCGCCTGGCGGGGGATGAATTTACCCTGCTGCTGCCGGATCTCGGGGATCCCCACAGGGAAGTGAGCCTGGTGTGCGAGCGGCTGCTGGCGGATCTCGCCATGGAGCGGGAACTGGCGGGCCAGCCCCTGCGCCTGACCTGCAGCATAGGGGCGGCCCTGTGCCCGCCGGGTCGGGAGATGACCCTGGATGCCCTGCTCAATCAGGCCGATGGCGCCATGTACCGCGCCAAGGCCGCCGGCAAGGGGCGCTACGCGCTGGCCTGAGCCGGGGTCAGGGGCACCAGGGAGAGCTGAACCCCGTGCTGGGCCAGCATCTCCCTGGCGTTCTGGGCGAGCCTGTCATCGCTGATCACCCGATCGACAGCCTCCCAGCCCACCACCTTGAAGGTGCCCACCTTGCCATATTTGGACGAGTCGCAGATGAGGATGCGGGTCGAGGCGGCGTCCACCACGGCCCGCTTGACCGGCACCTTCTCCTCGTTCGGGGTGGAGATGCCATGGCCATCCCAGGAGGAGGAGGAGAGGAAGGCGATATCCAGATGCAGGTTGCGCAGGAAGTGGGCGGTCGCCTCCCCGGCGCAGGACTGGTTGTCGCGGATCACCATGCCGCCGGTGTGATAGAGCCGGCCCAGGCCATGCTCGATCAGGTAGGCACACACCATGAAGTCGTTGGTCACTATCATGAGGTCGTCGCGCAGCGCCAGCTCCCGGGCCAGCTCCAGGGAGGTGGTGCCCGCATCCAGATAGACGGTGCTGCCCGCCGTCACCTGCTCCGCGGCCAGGCGGGCGATGGCCAGCTTGGCCTCCTGCATCAGGCTGCGCTTGGCGGCGTGGGAGGGTTCGCTGGTGATGCGCTCGGCCAGGCTGACCCCGCCGGAGACCGACAGCACCCGCCCCTGCTGCTCCAGCTTCTGGATATCCCGGCGCACCGTCATGTGGGAAACATCGAGCCGCTCGGTGAGCTCCAGTATGCTGACCACGCCGCGCTCGGCCAGCAGGTGCAATATCTGTTGCTGTCGTTCTATGGGGATCATGGGGCCTCCTCCTGTCAGTGGCGTCGCCATTCTAGCCCAACGGCATGGTAAAAAATGATAAAACTTCATCACACCCACTGAAATTAACATTAACTCACAAAAAAGCCCCACCATTTGCGCCCTTGAAAGGGTCCAACTGAACCAAATCACAAAAAATAACAGATCACGAGTTAATTTTTGTGATTTGCGCCCGATATTTCACCGCCATTAGCCCCTACTATGAGCCCATACGTCGTCTCATAGAGGAACTCAGCATGTCTCATCCTTATCAGGTTGCCGTCATCGGCCTTGGCGCCATGGGCATGGGCGCCGCCCTCTCCTGCCTGCGGGCCGGGTTGCAGACCCATGGCATAGACCTGGCCCCCGCCGCCCGCGAGCGGCTCGCCGCCGCCGGCGCCGCCAGTGTCGGCACCCATGCCCACGCCATCGCGGACCGGCTCGATGCCGTGCTGTTGCTGGTGGTCAATGCCGCCCAGGTGCGCCGCATCCTGCTCGGCGAAGAGGGACTGGCCCGCCGTCTCAAGCCGGGCACGGCCGTGATGATCAGCGCCACCATCGCCAGCGAGGAGGCGAAAGCCATCGCCGCCGAGCTCGCCGCCCTGAGTCTGCTGGTGCTCGATGCCCCCGTCTCCGGCGGCGCGGTCAAGGCCGAGGCGGGAGATATGGTGGTGATGGCCTCGGGCGCCAGGGCCGCCTTCGAGCGGCTGCAACCCGTGCTCGATGCGGTGGCGGGCCGGGTCTTCGTCATCGGCGAACAACCGGGCCAGGGCAGCACGGTCAAGATCATCCACCAGCTGCTGGCGGGGGTGCACATCGCGGTGGCCGCCGAGGCCATGGCGCTGGCGAGCCGCGCCGGGGTGCCGCTCGATCTCATGTACGAGGTGGTCACCCAGGCCGCCGGCAACTCCTGGATGTTTGAAAACCGCATGCCCAGGGTCATCGACGGCGACTACCGCCCCCGCTCCGCGGTGGACATCTTCGTCAAGGATCTCAACCTGGTGGCCGACACGGCCCGGGCCCTGAACTTCCCGCTGCCCCTGGCGAGCGCCGCCCTGAACCAGTTCCTCAGCGCCAGCAACGCCGGCCACGGCCAGGAGGACGACAGCGCCGTCATCAAGGCCTATGCCGGGATCCAACTGCCGGGAGACGCACAATGAGACTCGGGGTCATCGCGGACGATTTCACCGGCGCCACCGACATCGCCGGCTTCCTGGTGGAGAACGGTCTCTCCACCCTGCAACTGGCCGGGGTGCCGAGCGGGGGGGATCTGCCTCGGGCGGATGCCCTGGTGGTGAGCCTCAAGAGCCGATCCTGCTCCGCCGAACAGGCGGTGGCGGACTCCCTCGCCGCCCTCACCTGGCTGCGGGAGCAGGGTTGCGATCGCATCTATCAAAAATACTGCTCCACCTTCGACAGCACGCCCCTGGGCAACATAGGCCCGGTGGCCGATGCCCTGCTGGCGGCGCTTGACCACGACTTCACCCTGATCTGCCCCGCGCTGCCGGTCAATGGCCGCACCGTCTATCAGGGCAACCTGTTCGTCGGGCCCCAGCCCCTGGCCGAATCCGGCATGCGCCACCACCCCCTCACCCCCATGACCGACAGCAACCTGCTGCGGCTGATGGATGGCCAGGGGCGCGGGCGCACCGGCCTGGTGCCACTGAACACCATTGCGGCCGGGCCAGAGGCCATCGCCGCCGCCCTGACCCGCCTCAGGGATGATGGCTATCGCTACGCCGTGGTCGACACCCTGACCGAGCAGCACCTGCTGGATATCGCCGCCGCCGTGCGCGACTGGCCCCTGGTCACCGGCGGCTCCGGCCTCGCCATCGGCCTGGCCCGCCAGCTGAGCCGGGGTCAGCCCCTGGCGGCCCGGGCCGCCGGTCGCCCCGTGCCCGGCCCCTGCGCCATCCTGTCCGGCTCCTGCTCCCAGATGACCAACCGTCAGGTAGCCCACTATCGCACGCTGGCGCCGAGCCTGGCCCTGTCGGTGGAGGCCTGCCTCACCGAACCGGACTACCCGGCCCGCCTCGCCGACTGGCTGCTCGGCCAGGGGGAGGGCCCGGCCCCATTGCTCTACGCCACCACGGCCCCCGAGGCCTTAAGTGAGATCCAGCGCCAGTACGGGGTGCAGGCCGCGAGCGAGGCGGTGGAAGCCTGCTTCGCCGCCGTGGCCCGCCTGCTGGTGGCGGCGGGCGTGAGCCGGCTCATCGTCGCCGGGGGCGAGACCTCGAGCCGGGTCACCCAGGCCCTGGCCATCCACGCCTTCCACATAGGTCCCCAGATAGCCCCCGGGGTGCCCTGGGTGCGGGCCACGGACAGGCCCCTCTCCCTGGCGCTCAAATCCGGCAATTTTGGCGACGAACACTTCTTCTCCACCGCCCAGGAGGCATTCCATGACTGAACAGGCACTGCGCGACACCATGGTGATGCTGGGGGCCTCCCTGTTTGCGCGAGGCTATGCCACCGGCGGCGCGGGCAATCTCTCCGCCCGCCTCCCCGACGGCACCCTGATCGCCACCCCCACCGGATCCTGCCTCGGCAGGCTCAGCGCCCAGAGCCTCTCCCGCGTGAGCATGAGCGGCGAGCACCTGGGGGGGGATCGCCCCTCCAAGGAGGTGGCCTTCCACCTCGCCCTCTACCACAACAACCCCGATTGCCAGGCGGTGGTGCACCTGCACTGCACCCACCTGACCGCCCTCTCCTGCCTGGCCGGGCTGGATCCGGTCAACGTGATCCGCCCCTTCACCCCCTACTACGTGATGCGGGTCGGCAGCCTGCCCCTCATCCCCTACTACCGGCCGGGGGATGAGCGCATCGCCGAGGAGCTGGGCCGCCGCGCCCGGGACGCTGGCGCCTTCCTCCTCGCCAACCACGGCCCCGTGGTGATGGGCAAGAACCTGGTGGAGGCGGTCAACAACATGGAAGAGCTGGAGGAGACAGCCCGCCTCGCCCTGCTGCTCCATGGCCAGCCCATCCGCTACCTGAGCGAAACCGACATTGCCCAATTGAGGAACATGAAGCCATGAGCAAGTTTGCCGCCAACCTGACCATGCTGTTTACCGAACTGCCCTTTATCGAGCGCTTCGCCGCGGCCCGCGCCGCCGGTTTCGAGGCGGTGGAGTGTCTCTTCCCCTACGAGTGGCCAGCCGCCGAACTCGCCCGTCAGCTGCGGGAGCACGGCCTCTCCCAGGCCCTGTTCAACATGCCCCCCGGAGACTGGGCGGCCGGTGAGCGCGGCATGGCCGCCATCCCGGGTCGGGAGGCGGAGTTTCGCGCCCAGCTGCCGAGGGTGCGCGAATACGCCCTGGCGCTCGGTTGCACCAAGGTGCACGCCATGAGCGGCATCGTCGACCCGGCTCATAGCCTGGCGGTCCACCGCCAGACCCTGGTGGAGAACATCCGCTTCGCCGCCGACTTTCTCGCCGCGGACGGCATCAAGGTGCTGCTCGAACCCCTCAACAACCGGGACGTGCCCGGCTACTTCCTGGCCCACCAGCGCGATGCCCTGGCCCTGGTGCAGGAGATAGACAGGCCGAATGTGGCAGTCCAGCTCGATCTCTACCACGCCCAGATCATGGACGGGGATCTGACCCGTCTCATTGCCACCCTGGGCCCGGCCATCGGCCATGTCCAGATAGCCTCGGTGCCGGATCGCCACGAACCGGATCGCGGTGAAATCCACTACCCCCACCTGTTCGAGGCCCTGGCCCGGGCCGGCTACCAGGACTGGATAGGCTGCGAGTACCACCCCAGCGCCGGCACCCAGGCAGGTCTCGGCTGGCTGGCGCAATGGCAGTCCCGATAACCCATAACAAGCATGACCCTACACACGAACGAGTCTGAGGATAACAAGATGCAGATCATCATCACGGGGGGCGGCGGCTTTCTCGGCCAACGCCTGGCCCGCGCCCTGTTGCAAGGACCCCTCCCCTTCAGCGAACTGCTGCTGGTGGACATACAGATGCCGATGAGTCCGCTAGCCGACCCCAGGGTGCGCTGCCTGCAAAAGGATCTCACCGCCCCCGGGGTGGCCGAGTCCCTGATCACCAGGGAGACGGGGATCGTCTATCACCTGGCCGCCATCGTCAGCAGCCACGCCGAGCAGGATTTCGATCTCGGCTGGCAGGTCAACCTGGATACCACCCGCGTCCTGCTGGAGGCGTGCCGCCACGCCAGGCCCGGCATCCGCTTCATCTTCACCAGCTCGCTGGCGGTCTACGGCGGGGCCTTGCCCGAGCAGGTGGACGACGGTACGGCGCTCACCCCGACCTCTTCCTATGGCGCCCAGAAGGCCATGGGGGAGATCCTGGTCAACGACTACAGCCGCAAGGGCTATGTGGATGGCCTGGTGCTGCGTCTGCCCACCATCTGCGTGCGGCCCGGCAAGCCGAACCGCGCCGCCTCGTCGTTTGTCAGCAGCATCATCCGCGAGCCCCTGCAGGGGGAGACGACCTGCTGCCCAGTCGACCCGGCCCTGCGGCTCTGGCTGTCGAGTCCGGCCACAGTGGTGGCGAACTTCCTCACCGCCGCGACCCTGAGCCCGCCGACCGGCTGGCGCAGCATCAACCTGCCCGGCATCAGCGTCACGGTCGAGGAGATGCTGACCACCCTGACCCAGGCAGGTGGCCAGGCCGCCCGGGAGCGGGTCACCCTGGCCCGGGATGGCGCTATCGAGCGCATCGTCGCCAGCTGGCCAGGGCGCATCGACAACAGCCGGGCCTGTGAGCTTGGTTTCGTGGCGGACGGGACCTTCGCCGACATCATCGACAGCTTTATCACCCATGACATGCAGGAGGCATCATGATCGATATACCTACCCCCATCATTGGGCTCATCATCGCGGTCTTTGCCCTGGTCTTCCTGGTGCTGCGCACCCGGGTCCACGCCCTGATCGCCATGCTGGCCGCGGCCTGCATCGCCGGGCTCACCGGCGGCATGACCATCGACAAGACCCTCACCGTCATCACCCAGGGCTTTGGCTCCACCCTCGGCAGCATCGGCATCGTCATCGGCCTCGGGGTCATGATGGGTCGCCTGCTGGAGGTGTCGGGCGCGGCCGAACAGATCGCCTACAGCTTCATCAAGTGGCTCGGCAAGCGCCGTGAGGAGTGGGCCCTGGCCATCACCGGCTATATCGTCAGCATCCCCATCTTCGTGGATTCCGCCTTCGTCATCCTGTTCCCCGTGGCCAAGGCGCTGGCAAAAAGCGGCAAGCGATCCCTGCTGACCCTGGGGGTGGCCCTGGCGGGCGGCCTGGTGGTGACCCACCATACGGTGCCCCCCACCCCGGGGCCCCTGGGAGTCGCCGGCCTGTTCGGGGTCGACATCGGCGCCATGCTGCTGACCGGCATGTGCCTGGCGGTACCCTGCGTCATCGGCATCGTGCTCTACGCCCAGTGGCTCGACAAGAAGTACCCGGAATTCGGCCAGCAGGGGATGAAGACCCCGGACGAGCTGCAAGCCAGCTATGAGCAGTACCTCAAGGAGAAGGCGGGCAAGCCCCTGCCGAGCCTGACCCTCTCCCTGCTGCCCATCCTGGTGCCCATCGTCCTCATCTTCTGCAAGGCGATCCTCACCACCCTGAGCGCCATGGAGGGGATGGCGTTCCTCGCCGGCAACCCGCTGGTGCAAGGGATAGGCTTTATCGGCACCCCCATCATAGCGCTGGCCATCAGCGTCTTGCTGGCGGTCTATACCCTGGTGCCCCACATGGACAAACACGCCACCGCCGAGCGCCTCGAGGAGGGACTGCAATCGGCCGGCATCATACTGCTGGTGACGGGCGCCGGCGGCGCCCTGGGGGCCGTGCTGCGCGACAGCGGCGCCGGCAACCAGCTGGCCGAGCAGATTGCGGGGCTGCCCATCTCCCCCATTCTGATCCCCTTCATCGTCGCCACCCTGGTGCGCCTCATTCAGGGCTCAGGCACGGTCGCCATGGTGACGGCGGCCTCCATCTCGGCCCCCATACTGGCCCAGATCCCCGGGGTCAACATGCTGCTGGCCGCCCAGGCCGCCACCATGGGGTCGCTCTTCTTCGGCTACTTCAACGACAGCCTGTTCTGGGTGGTCAACCGCATGATGGGGATCTCGGACGTCAAGCAGCAGATGGTGGTCTGGTCCATCCCCACCACCATCGCCTGGGCCATCGGCGGCACCGGGGTCGCCCTGCTCAACCTGCTGTTCGGCTCAGGCGGTACCTGGTTCGACCCCGTGCTGCCCCTGCTGGTGCTGGCCCTCATCATCTGGGGGGTGCGTCGCCAGCCCCTGGGGATGACGGCCCCCGCGGCGGTGCGCCAACCCTGAGTCGGCACACCTGAGGGATGCCCGGCGGGCGCCGCCGGGCATCCCTCTTTGAGACGTCGAGCACAGGAAACAACGAAAGAGGCCCGTCCTTGACCAGGGACGGGCATGAGAAACAATGGAAGGCGTTCGCCCGAGGAGGGGCGAGCATAGGAATCGAGGGGGCCCGTCTGCTAGACTGGCCCCCTCGTTGGCTTCTCTCACAAGGATTGGAAGATGTCTGGTTCGCCCCTGCGCGATCGCTCCACCGCTTTCGCCCTGCTCACCATCTTGCTGTGGGCCTCCCTGGCCGCCCTCACCTCCCGGGTCACCAGCGTCTCCCCCCTGGTACTGGTGGGCCTGGTGCTGCTGTGTTGCGGCGCCCTCGCCCTGCCGTTCTGGCGCCAGTGGCGCGCCAGCCCCCAGACCTGGCTGGTCACCATCACGGCCCTGCTCTGCTATCACCTGCTGCTGTTCATGAGCTTTCGCCACGCCCCCGTGCTGGAGGCGAACCTCATCAACTACCTCTGGCCGCTGTTCATCATACTGTTCACCCCATTGCTGCTGCCGGGCCACCCCCTCCAGGGGCGACACCTGCTGGCGGGCCTGCTCGGCCTTGCCGGCAGCGTGCTGGTGATGGTCGATGGCGAGCTGCAACTGCAATCGGCCCACCTGCCCGGCTACCTGCTGGCGCTCGGGGCCGCCATCATCTGGGGCGGCTACTCGGTGCTGTCGCGCCGCCTGCCCCCCGCCCCTGCGGTGGTGACGGCGGCGGCCTGCCTGCCCGCAGGGCTCTTGGCCCTGCTGCTGGCCCGGGGGCTGGAGGGCCCCCTGCCCCTGGCGGCCATCCCGAGCGGCGACTGGGGGCTCATCATGGGTCTGGCCCTCGGCCCCATGGGGGCGGCCTTCGTCACCTGGTATCTGGCGCTGCGGGACGGGGATCCGCGCCGCATCGGCGCCCTGGCCTACCTCACCCCCCTGCTCAGCACCCTGCTGCTGGTCTGGCTCAACGGCGAGACCCTGACCCTGCGCCACGTGCTGGCCGGCAGCCTTATCCTGGGCGGCGCCCTGCTGGGCCTCAGGGCAGGGCCTACCAAGATCAAGCCACTGCCCCCCGAGGCGACCGCAAACGGCTGACCCAGAGGCAGCAGCAAACCGCTGACCCTGACGGCCGATCCCGGGCGGCGCCCTGCCGGGTCTCAGGGCGGGGCCAACCAAGGTCAAGCCACTGCCCCCCGAGGCGGCCGCAAACGGCTGACCCTGACGGCCGATCCCGGACGGCGCCCTGCCGGGTCTCGGGGCGGGGCCGACCAAGGTCAAGCCACTGCCCCCCGAGGCGGCAGCAAACCGCTGACCCTGACGGCCGATCCCGGGCGGCGCCCTGCTGGGCCTCAGGGCGGGGCCGACCAAGGTCAAGCCACTGCCCCCCGAGGCGGCCGCAAGCGGCTGACCCAGAGGCAGCAGCAAACCGCTCCCGGGGTCAGGTTTCCACGCGCAGGCCGTTTTGACCCCTGTCATGAAACTGCCATCAATCCTGCTTAAGCTGGCGCCGTTCGTCGTTCAAGCAGGACTCTTCTGGTGAATATCTCCCGTTACTCTTCCCTTGCCGCCCTCATCTTGTTGCTGCTCGCCTGCGTGCTCGCCACCGCCCTGGGCTATGGCTGGCGCCAGCTCGACCGCAGTGAATCCAGCCAGCGCCTGCACGAGCGACTGGAGCTGCGCCTCGCCACCACGCTGCAGGGGGCCCTGCGCGACTACCTCGCCAGCGGCGACCCCGTGCGCCTGGCCAGTGCCGAGGGGGCGCGCCGCCTCGCCATCGGCCAGCTCGAGCAGATGTCGGGCCCCCCCGTGGAGGCGCTCAAGGGGCAGCTGGATCGGATGGGCAAGAAGATAGAGAGCGACTATCTGGCCGCCGGCAAGCTGTCGGGCAACAGCCAGGAGCTGCTGCAAAACGCCGAACGGGAGCTGACCGCCCAGGCCAAGGCGCTGCTGCGCTACGGCCAGGGCAGCGAGGCGCCCGCCGCCGCCGACTATCGCCAGGGGGCCGCCGATCTGCTGGCCGCCCTGCCCCACCTCATTCATCTGCGCCAGCAATACATGGCCCAGGGCAGCGCCAAGCAGCGCGAGGCCCTGCAATTCGAACTCGCCAGCCTGAGCCGTCAGGCCGATGCCCTCGCCGCCCTGCCGCTGCTGGGGCTGCTCGAACCCGCCCCCGCCCAGGATGAGTTCACCCTGGGGGAGCCAGAGCGCCGGGATCTTGGCCAGCAGCCTCGCAGCGAGTTGCAGAGCCTGCTGCGCCGCTATCCCCAGGAGCTGACCAACAGCCAGCAGGCCCTCACCCGCCAGCAGCAGGCCCGGGAGGCGGTCAATCGGGATCTCGAGCAGATGCTGGCGGCCATGACCCGGATGGGAGATGCCCTCGGCGCCGAGCGCCATAGGGTCAATCAGCATCTGGCCACCGTGCTCGGCAGCCTGGCCCTCGGCCTGGTGCTGACGGCGCTGCTGTTCGCCTGGTGCCAGCGCCGCTGGATAGTGCGCCCCCTGATCCGGCTGCGCGCCGCCTTCGCCCAGCTCGAGCAGACCGGCCTGGCCGAACCCCTGCCCCAGGGGCGCGAGCGCAACGAGCTGGCGGACATAGTGGCGAGCTACAACCGCCTGCTGGCCCACAAGCAGCAGGAGCAGGCCCACAAGGAGGGGCAGCTCGAGGCGGTCTCCCTCAGCCTGCAGGGCATGGTCAGCCAGGTGCAGGACATTCACCAGAGCACCCACACCACAGAGCAGGCAGTCGGAGAGGGGGAGCAGATGATGAACGAGCTGAACCAGCTCGCCAGCGAGGTGCACCAGGTGGCCGCGGATATCGCCCTCCATGCCCAGCACAACGAGCAATCCATGACCGACAGCGAGCGACTGGTGGGGGGCATGCTGCTGGCGACCGAGCAGACCGGCCTCGCCATCCATGAGAGCGGCGACGCCCTGGCCCAGCTGCGCCGCTCGGTGGAAGACGTCACCGCCATCGTCGATGTCATCAACCACATCGCCCAGCAGACCAACCTGCTGGCGCTCAATGCCGCCATCGAGGCGGCGCGGGCGGGAGAGCATGGCCGCGGGTTTGCCGTGGTGGCGGACGAGGTGCGTCATCTCTCCGCCGACACCCAGCGCTCACTTGCGCAGATCACCGAGATACTGCAGCGGCTCACCGGCTCGGGGGAGCAGATCACCTCGGTCCTCGGCCGCATTCGCAACGAGTCGGCCCAGCAGCGCCAGCAGGCCGAGCAGCTGCGCCAGACCACCCAGCAGGTGCGGGACATGGCGCGCAGCACGGCGGTCATCGCCTTGCAGGGGGCGGACAACGCCAAGAGCCAGGAGCACAAGCTCGCCACCTTCGCGGCGCTGATCGGCAAGATCAGCCAGCATGCCCACCAGGTCAGCCAGCTGGCGGTGCAGGTCTCGGGCCACATCCACCATCAGGCCCAGCAGATCCCCAGGATCCTCGGCCACCAGGGCTGAACCCCCGCCACCCCTGCCGTCGACAGACCGCCTCGCGCGGTCTTTTTTCGTGGCGCAAAATCAACTGTTAAATTCGCGTTAACAGAGAAAGTTCGGCGCCCCCCCTCTCCCGCCGCATCCGGCCACATAATTACCCATGAAAGCGTTATCAGACCAGCGATGGCGCCCTCTCGGCGAATAACGGCTTAATGATACAATTATTTGCACTCTGTCATAGTTTTGAAACGAGCCTGGAACTTTTGATTGATATTTCGCACCGCGAACGTACTCTTGAAATCAACCGGCACGCCAAGGTCGGTACACAAAAAAATAAAGTTTGCATAGTGCCAAGTCTGTTCGTCATCGATACGCCAAGTCATCGAGGCAGGACAGCGACAGAAACGTTTTTGCCCTTCGGGGTCTTGATTGCAATGCCAAAACCGCGCGGCGGCATCACGCCAGATCGCCGGATAAAAAAGCTAAGTCCATAAAATCAGGAGCAATTCGAAATGGAAAAAGTGATCTTCAAACGTGCTGCCCTGAGCAGTGCGGTCATCGCCGCCCTGCTCGCCCCCGGTCTGGCATTCGCAGCCGACGACGCTGGCCCCGCCTATCAGGCCGCCGCCAGCAAATTCTACGAAGAGGGCAAACTCAACGGTGGCCTCTTCTACTTCCAGCGCGACCGTCAGCGCATCCAGGGTGGTGAAGACGGTGATGGCAAGTACCACTCCAACCTGAGCCATGCCACCACCCAGCTCGCCCTGAACTACAACTCCGGTTACGCCTGGGATGTGGTCGGTGTGGATGTCGGCGGTTTCGGCGCCTATGACCTCTCCGTCGACGAGAGCAACGGTGTCAACGAGGAGAACGAATTCTCCTTCATCGGCAAGAAGTGGGGCGACAAGATGGACGGCGTGCCCGAGGGTGGCTTCAGCCTCTCCAACGCGGCCCTGAAATTCAAGTTCGGTGACTCCGTCACCGCCAAGGGGGGTCTGACCCAGCTCTACGTCCCGGGTATCCTGGGGGTCAACTGGTCCTATCAGCCCGGTACCTACCGTGGTGGCCAGATCGAGGGCAACTTCGGTGGCCTCTACCTGACCTACGCCATCGCCGATGAGTACAAGGCACCCTGGTTCAAGGAGACCGCAGGCTTCTCCAAGAAGACCATGTATGCCGGCAGCGATGTCGCCTTCAACAGCGAAAACGAGATCGACTACATCCACGGCTTGGCCGCCCGTTACACCTTCGAGGGCGGCACCGCCATCACCGGCTCCTTCGGTCAATCCCAAGGCTACATGGACAGCTACCACTTCAAGCTGGCCCACAAGTTCGACGTACTGGGCGGCCTGAACACCAGCTACCAGTTCTACGGCTCCACCACCGACAACGACGACTACGACGGTCTGGCATGGCAACAAGCCCTGACCGCCAGCTGGGCCATGGGCCCGTACGGTTTCCGTACCGAGGCGCTCTACACCAAGGCCGACGGCGACCTGGGCAACTACCTGCCCCGTCTGACCACAGGCTATGCCAACTCCCAGGGCGCGAACGAGATCTGGTGGGATTCCCGCTCCGACTGGAACGAGAACGGCGAGATCGCCCTGTTTGCCGGGGTGACCCGCTCCCTGGATGACCTGGTCGGCGCCCCCGGTTGGACCGTCGGTGTCTCCGGTGCCTATGGCTGGGGTGCCCAGAACGGCGACAAGAGCCTGGATAAGGACGGTGAAGAGTGGGCCGCCAACTTCGACGTCATGTACACGGTGCAAGATGGCAAGCTGAAGGGCACCCTGTTCAAGCTGCACTACACCGACTACAACAACAAGCAGGACGAGAAGGGCAGCTGGTACTACCCGAACATGTTCACCTCCGAGCATGACGTCAAGTTCCACATCATCATGCCGTTTACTATTCTGTAAGCCGCTGACGATAAAGAAAAACCGGGCCAATTGGCCCGGTTTTGTTTTTTGGCGCTGCGCGCTACCATGTCCCCTTTCCCATCCATGAGGAGAGTGTCATGTCCCGTTTCGTGCTGATCACCGGCTGCTCCAGCGGCATCGGCCTGGCCGCCGCCCGGGCGCTTCAGGGCGCCGGTCTGACCGCCATCGCCTCGGCCAGACGCCCGGAGGACGTGGCCCGCCTCAAAACGGAGGGGCTGCTCGCGGTGCAGCTGGATCTCGATGACGAGGCCAGCATAGAGGCCGGCGCCCGGGCCGCCCTGGCCCTGGCAGGTGGCCGCCTGTACGGCCTGTTCAACAACGGCGCCTACGGCCAGCCCGGCGCCCTGGAAGACGTGCCCACTGCCGCCCTGCGGGCCCAGTTCAATACCAATCTGTTTGGCTGGCACCACCTGATCCGCCAGATCCTGCCCGCCATGGTGGCGGCCGGCGAGGGGCGCATCGTGCAAAACAGCTCGGTGCTGGGGCTGGTCGCCATGAAGTATCGTGGCGCCTACAACGCCAGCAAGTTCGCCCTGGAGGGCTATACCGACACCCTGCGCCTGGAGCTGGCCGGCACCGGCGTCCACATCAGCCTGATAGAGCCAGGCCCCATCGACACCCAGTTTCGGGCCAACGCCCGGGCCGCCTTCCTGCGCCATATCGACCCGGCCCTGAGCCGCCATAGAGCCGACTATGACCAGACCCTGACGCGATTGGAGAAGGAGGGGCCCAGCGGGCGCTTCACCCTGCCAAGCGAGGCCTGCGTCCCGCCGCTGCTCCACGCGCTCACCAGCCCGCGCCCCAGGCACCGCTACCCGGTCACCTTTCCGACCCGGCTGTTTGCCTGGCTGCGCCGCCTCCTGCCAAGCCGCTGGCTGGATCTGATCCTCGGCAAGTCGGCCTGATCCGGGCGGGCCCCCAGTCCCGGCATACGGCTATCGCTGCTGCCCGGCTTGCACCAGCCGGATCAGATCACCCTATCAGTCGTGCTCGCCATTGCTGTCGTGATAAGGGGGACCTTATTACCTGGCCTGCCCGACATAGGCAAAACGACGCTCTATCAATAGTGCTCGCCATTGCTGTCGTAATACGGGGGACCTTATTACCTGGCCTGCCCGACATAGGCAAACGACGCACGATCAGTCGTGCTCGCCATTGCTGTCGTAATACGGGAGACCTCATTAGCTGGCCTGCCCGACATAGGCAAAACACGCTCTATCAATAGTGCTCGCCATTGCTGTAGTAGGCGGACTTGTCGATGGCCATCACCTGCACCACCACATGGGTCTGCTCGCCGAGGGCCTGCTTGAGATGGCGGGTGATGAGGGCCGCCGCCTCGTCCTGCACCCCCTGGGGACGGGCGAACCAGAGCAGCTCGACGAAGGGATTGCCCGCCTCCGGCTGGCCGTCACGCACAAACCGGCTCCCCAGAGACTCCAGGGTGACAAACTCCGGCTTGCCGCCAGTCAGGGCGCACAGATCCGCGACCAGGGGGGCGCTGATGCGCTGCAAGACCTCGATGTCGACGGCGCGAAAACGCAGGTGGGGCATGGGAAACCTCTTGGCTGATAGGAATGAGGCCTTATCATAGACCCAAGCCATCACCCGAATCATGTGCAAACTGCCATCCATCAAGGAGTGCCATGTCCGCCTCTCGCCTGCTACTGCCCCTGCTGCTCTGGCTGCTGCTGCCGACCCGGCTGCTGGCCGAGCCCGCCTTCTATCACCTCAGCAAGGGAGATCAGCAGTTCTGGCTGCTGGGCTCCATCCATGCCGCCCAGGCGAGCATCTACCCCCTGCCAGGCGCCATAGAGCGGGCCTGGGCCCAGAGCCGCGCCCTGGTGCTCGAGGTGGACATGGCGGCCATCCCGGCCGACGAATGGCAGCAGGTGGCGAGCCTGACCCGGCTGGCGCCGGGACAGACCCTGGCGGACACTATCCCCCCGGCGCTCTATCGGCGCACCCAGGAGGCGGCGAGCCGGCTGGGCCTGCCGCCAGCCAGCCTGGACGGCCTGCAACCCTGGTTTGCCGCCATCAGCCTGACCCAGCAGGCCCTGGCGAAGAGCCCCTTTAGCGGCGAGTACGGTATCGATCAGCACTTCGCCAACCGCGCCGCCCAAGGAGGCAAGCCGGTACAGGGGCTCGAGACCCTGACCGAGCAGCTCGGCTACCTCGCCAGCGTGGCAGAGCATCAGGATCTGATGCTGGCCGCCACCCTGGACGAGCTGCCCGAGCTCGGCACCAGCTTCGCCGCCATCCTGGCCGCCTGGCAGGACGGGGACGAGGCGCGGCTCATCGCCCTGCTCAAGGAGGAGATGGCCCCCCCGGCGCTGCAACAGTGGCTGGAGCAGACCCTGCTGGCCCGCCGCAATCACGACTGGCTGCGCCGCCTGCCAGCCCTGCCCGCCGAGAGCTTCGTGGTGGTCGGTGCCCTGCACCTGTATGGGGAGCAGGGACTGCTGGCCCTGCTCGAGGGGGCGGGCTGGCGCATCGAGCCCCTGACCCAATCCGGGTCTGTGCGCGCCATCACAGGGTCAGCCAGCGATTAAATAAGCAGCATGGGAGTTGATCGAGATCATCTCTGCCCCATAAAGAGGTATCTATCATGCCTGTCATCGACGAATGGCAGGAGCAGATGAGATGGATTTTTGGTTGAACCTGATGTTTGGCCACCCGGTGGGGTGGATGTCCATGCTGGTCATACTGGTGACGGTGGCGCTGATCAGCTTCTACGCCGGTTACTTCATCTACAAGGTGCACAAGGCGCAGCCGCCGGTGGAGCAGGGTCAGCCCTCTCCCAAGGCGCCCCATCACTGAGGCGCCTGCCCGCCACCGACCCAGCAGGGGGCCCAGGCCCCCTGTTGGGTCGACGACCTGGCCCCTCCCCCAGCCGGGCTGGCTGCGCTCCCCTGCGCGGTTCCTGCTCGCCCGGCATCGCTGACGATTCTCTCCCGGCATCGCTAACGCTAGACTGCAAGGCTCATTCCTACTCTCCGGGAGCCTGCCGTGTCCGATAACGACGAACGCTCACTCTTCCTGCAGGAAGTGGCCGATGTGAAACCCATGCGCCACGACCGCATCAGCACCCAGCCCGGCGCAATTGGCGCGAGCGAAGCCCAGCTCGCCCGGCGCCACGCCGCCGCCCATGGCAGCAGCGACGAGCTGGACCTGCTCTCCCTGGATCCCGCCCCCGCCCTCGACCCCCACGCCATCGTCGGCTTCAAGCGCGACGGCGTGCAGGAGGGGGTCTACAAGAAGCTGCGCCTGGGCAAATACGTGCTGCAAGGCAGCCTGGATCTGCGCCGCCACAGCGTGCCGGAGGCGCGCCGGGCCCTGGTCGACTTCTTGCGCGACTGCGAGCGGCGCGACATCCGCTGCCTGCTGATCCTCCATGGCCGGGGCGAAGGGCCAGCCCGGTCAGCCCCCTCCCTTGAGGGCGAAAAACGGGGGCGACTCAAGAGCCAGGTCAGCGCCTGGCTGCCCTGTCTGCCGAGCGTGATGGCGGCCCACAGCGCCCAGCCGCACCACGGCGGCAGCGGTGCCCTCTATGTGCTGCTGCGCAAGAGCGAGCAGAAGAAGGCCCAGAACCGGGAGCGCCACCAGCAGCGCCTCGGCTGACCGGGCGGGTGCTGGCCCGTCGCCGCGGCCGGTGCTAGCATCGGGACGCCCGTCCTTGCCAGGAGCGGGCCTGCCGGACGGCAGCCAGGACCCAACCACAATAACAAGGACCCCTTATGTCATATCAACGATTGGAGCAACACCAGCAGCGGCTCTACCGCCTCTCCCACCTTGGCGCCATCTGCGGCTGGGATCAGGCCGCCTTCATGCCCCAGGGGGGCAACGAGGCGCGCGCCGAGGCCATGGCGGAACTGGATCTGCTGCTGCACACCGAGCGCACGGCGCCGCAGCTGGCCCAGTGGATCGCCGAGGCCGAGGCCGAGCCTCTGAGCGAACTGCAACGGGCGAACCTGCACGAGATCAAGCGCCAGTGGCGGGATGCGACCCTGCTGCCGGGGGATCTGGTGGAGGCGCTGTCCCTGGCGGGCAGCCGCTGCGAGCACGCCTGGCGCCGCCAGCGCAAGGAGAACGACTGGGCAGGCTTTGCCCCGAACCTCGAGGAGGTGGTGCGCCTGTCCCGGGAGGTGGCCAGCTTGCGCGCCGAGGCGCTCGGAGTGCGTCCCTATGACGCCATGCTGGCGCTGTACGAACCCGGCATGACGAGCGCGCGGCTGGACGTCATCTTCGGCGAGCTCGGCCAGTGGTTGCCGGGCCTCATCCAGGACGTGACGGCGCGCCAGCGCCAGACGCAACCCTTGCAGCCCCGGGGCCCCTTCCCCATCGCGAGCCAGCAGGCGCTCGGCCAGGAGGTGATGGCACTGCTCGGCTTCGATTTCGCCCACGGCCGCCTCGACGTGAGCAGTCACCCGTTCTGCGGCGGCGTGCCGACGGACGTGCGCATCACCACGCGCTACAACGAGGACGAGTTCGTCTCCAGCCTGATGGGCATAGTGCACGAGACGGGCCACGCCCGTTACGAACAGGGATTGCCGCGCGCACTGCTGGGCCAGCCGGTGGCCGAGGCGCGATCCATGGGCATTCACGAGAGCCAGAGCCTGTTTTGCGAGATGCAGCTCGGCCATGATCCTGCGTTCCTGAACCTGATAGCGCCGCACATCGCCCGCCACTTCGGTACCCAGCCCGCCCTCGCCCCCGAGAACCTGGCGCGCCTGTACCTCGGCGTCGAGCCTGGCCTCATCCGGGTCGATGCCGACGAGGTGACGTACCCGGCCCACGTGATCCTGCGCTACGAGCTGGAGCGCGATCTCATCGAGGGGCGCATCGAGGTGGCGGACATCCCCGCGCTGTGGGATGCGAAGATGCAGCAGTGGCTCGGGCTGTCAACGAAGGACAACTACCGGGATGGCTGCATGCAGGACATCCACTGGACGGACGGCTCGTTCGGCTACTTCCCGAGTTACACGCTCGGCGCCATGTACGCGGCGCAGCTGCGCTTCGCGCTGGAGCGTGCGCTCGGCGCGTCCCTCGGCACCCTGGTGGCCGAGGGGCGACTCGCCGACGTGTTCGGCTGGTTGCAACATAATGTGTGGCAACACGGCAGCGCGTTCGACACGGACGAGCTGATGCGCCGCGCGAGTGGCGAGGCGCTCAATCCCCGGTGGCTGCGCCAGCACCTGGAGCAGCGCTACCTGCCCTGATGCCCTGATGCACGACGCCATCAACCCATGCAGCAGACGCCTGCGGGCGTCTGTTTTTTTACATTGCTGTCCGATCCTGGCTAGTATCTCGCCCCGCACCCGCTTACTCTGCCCCTGAACCGAGTGCGAAGCGGGCCCCAACCCCCTCGCCCGCCCCATGGGCAGGCAATCCAGCCCAGCCCCACCACCAGAGGAGCCGCGCCATGGCCAGTTCACGTTCGGCGACCACCGCCTCGGGCATGCCTCATGACCCGGGCGAGCGCGACGCCGCCGATGACGGCGAGCAGCACGAACACGCCCGCATCGGCCTGAGCCGCGCCCAGTGCCTGGAGGCGCGCCTCGCGCGCGATGCGCGCTTCGATGGCCGCTTCTTCACCGGCGTGCTGTCCACCGGCATCTATTGCCGCCCCATCTGCCCGGCGCGCGCACCGCACGAGCGCAACGTGCGTTACTTCCCGAGCGCCGCGAGCGCGGAGCAGCATGGGCTGCGCCCCTGCCTGCGCTGTCGCCCCGAACTCGCGCCCGGATCCGGTCGCCGCCTGCCCGAGGTGCTTGAACTTGCGCTCAAGGGGATAGACGGCGGCGCGCTCACGGAGCAATCCCTGCCTGCGTTCGCGCGCACGCTCGGCGTCACCGAGCGCACGCTGCGGCGCCAGTTCGAGCGCCACCTCGGGGTGGCACCGAGCCAGGTGGAGCTGACGCGCCGCCTGTTGCTCGCGAAACGCCTGCTGACCGAGACGAGCCTGCCCATCACAGAGATAGCGTTCGCGGCGGGCTTTGCGAGCATTCGCCGCTTCAATGATGCCTGGCAGCACGCCTACGCCATGGCGCCTCGGGCCGCGCGCGCGCGCGGGGGGCCCCCCGGGGGGGGGGGGGCGCGGGCCGGGGGGGGGGGGGGTGGGCGCCCCCC
>NZ_JBSTYM010000023.1:0-52399 GCF_054052445.1 Aeromonas crassostreae
AAGGTGAGCGGCCAGGCCGACCGCCTGTTGAGCGATGCCGATATCCTTGCGGGCAAGGTGGGCTACGAGTTTGACCGTCCGGCCGATGGCGAGGCGCTGACCGTGACCGCCACCCTGGTGGATGCGGCGGGCAACGAATCCCAGCCGGGCAGCGACAGCGCCACCATGTACCACGATGCTCCCCCGGTGACCACGGGTGGTCATAGCATTGGCATGGAAGACACTCCCCTGGTGCTGGCATGGGACCAATTTGGTGCCAGTGATGACCAGGCCGACGGGGATCTGAGTGTGGTGATTGGCTCCTTGCCGCAAAACGGCACCCTGCAGTACCTCAATGGGGCGGGTCAGTGGGTGGCAGTGAAGGTGGGGGATAGCATCACCTCAGGCGAGATAGAGGCGGGCCAATTGCGCCTGGTGCCAGGCAGTCATGAGTCCAGCACCGACAACCGCAACGGGCAGGGCAACGACAGCGGCAACCTCAAGGGGGACTATGCCAGCTTCGAGTTCAAGGTAAGTGACGGCACCCAGCTCAGCAACAGCGGCACCTTGGTGATCGACATTGAGGCCGTGGCCGACAAGCCCATGGTGGAGGTGACCCTGAGCGGCAATGGCACCCTCCTCTACCAGGGGTTCCCGAGCTTTGGCATCAGCACCGACAGTTTCCAGTCAGGCAATATCGACCATAACGCTCTGGGAGTCGGCGCTCCGAAGCGGGACGCCAGCAGCAGCAATGATCAGTTGAATGGTTTCAATACCAAGAATGACTACCTGCTGAGCAGCAAGGGTGGCGGCGACATGCTCTACGGCAAGGGGGGAGATGATCTGCTGGTTGGCGGCAACGCAGCGCAGGGCGATTCCCTCTATGGCGGGGCTGACGACGACATCCTGGTGGCCGGTCTGGGCAACGATGGTCTCTATGGTGGCGCGGGCGATGATATTGCCGTGTTGCGCGGCAACCGGGCCGATTACGTGGTTCAGAAAGGGAGCGGCCACTCGGTCCATGATGCCTGGTTTGATTTCCGCGTGAATGAAGGGGACGCAGGGGTCATCAAGGCACTCCATGATATCGAGCTCGTACAGTTTGATGATGGCATTTACGCCATCAGTCAGGTCACGGGGGAGCTGACCATGGTGCAGCCGACCCAGGTCGATTACCCGGTCGATATCAATGTCTCCCTCACGGACCGCGATGGCAGTGAAGTGCTCGACAGCCTGTTGCTGAGCGGCATGCCGGCAGGGAGCAAGCTCTATCAGGGCCATGATCTGCTCGGCATCGTTGGGGCGGGCGGCACACTCAGCCTGTCTGGGAGCCGCGGCCTGTGGAGCGGCAATGCCCTGGATGTCTCCCTGACTGGCCTCGTCCTTAAGGTGCCTGGTGCCCAGGCGGGTCAGGTGGATCTCAAGGTGGAGGCAACCACGCGGGAGCTGCATACGGATCAGGCCAACACGGCCAGTGATGATGACAGCATACGGCTGAGTTATTTCCAGGGCACGGAAGGGGAGCAGGGGGATCAGACTCGCAGCTATGGCAGCGAGCACAACATAGTGGTGGGGGATCTGGACGGCAGCGTGGTGCTGTCGGGTCAGAACTACAACATCGCCTTCATCGTCGACAGTTCCGGCAGTATCGGTGACGAGGCGATGGAGACGATCCGCACCCAGCTGGAGCAGGTCTTTACCAGCCTCAAGACCAGTGCGGGCACCGACAATGCGGGTACCGTCAATCTCTTGCTCGTGGATTTCGATACCACGACCCGCGGTAGCGTCAGTGTCAATCTGGCCGATAGCGGGGCATTGAAGACCTTGCTCGATGCCCTCGAGGGGATGTCCGCAAATGGTGGCACCAACTACGAGGCCGCATTCAGCAAGGCGGCGGACTGGTTTGCCGCCAGCACGGCGACAAGCAATGTGGATGCGAAGAACCTGGCCTACTTCATCACCGATGGCGAGCCGACCTATTATGTTCTCGCCACGACAGCAAAGTTGAATGAAATCAAGATCTTTGATGGGTTTTACGAAAGTGATACCTATCTCAGTACTACCTCTTTGAACCTCAGCAGCTATGTGATCGGCAATACCGTGACTTATCACGGGCGTGAAGTGGTCAACGAAAAGGGAGAAGTGATCAAGTGGGCTCAAAACATCCTTGGCGGTTGGTCTCCTGTGAAGACGTTGGGCGTCATCGTCAAGGGCAGCAACGGCCAGAACCAGATCCAGCTGCTGGGTGGGGATGGTCGAAACAGCACCGATGACGTTCGCGCCGACGCCTTGCTGGGTTATCAGCTGTTGACCTCAATAGGAGTGATTGTTGAAGCCATCGGCTTGGGAGCGAACATCTCCGAGGACGACCTCAGATCCTATGACTCGGATGGGGTCACCCATACCAATGTGGACGCCAGCGATCTGGCCAGCACCATACTGGGCTCCACCAACAGCAACCTGCCTGGCAGCGACAGGTTTGATGGCGGGGCCGGTGATGACATCCTGTTCGGGGATGCGGTGCACTTCAACGGCATAGCGGGAGAGGGATACGCGGCCATCAAGCAGTATGTGGCGGACAAGTTGAACCAGAGCGTCGTCCTGGATGCCGAGGTGCACCGTTACATCCAGCAGCATGCCAGCGAGTTCGATCAATCATCCGGCAATGACAAGGCGGATGTACTGATGGGGGGCGAGGGGAGCGACATCCTCTACGGTCAGGAAGGCAATGACATCCTGGACGGCGGCGCCGGGGATGACATCCTGTTTGGCGGAACCGGGGATGACTCCCTGTACGGCGGTCTGGGGGACGACAGCCTCCATGGTGGCAGCGGCACAGACACCCTGTATGGCGGAGAAGGCGATGACATCCTCAATGGCGGTACCGGTGATGACCTGCTCATCGGCGGGCTGGGCAACGATATCCTGACCGGAGGTGACGGATCCGACATCTTCATCTGGAGCAAAGGCGATATCGAGGAGGGCAAGCTGATGGTGGATACCATCACAGACTTCAACCCGAGCCGCGATGACGCCTCACTGCGAGACAAGCTGGATCTGCGGGATCTGCTGGATCAGGACGACACTCAGCAGCCGGACGATCTGAAGAGCCTGCTCTCCGTGTTCCAGGACGATGAAGGGGTTCACCTGCAGGTCAAGACATCGGCCAGCAGCGAGGTGAGCCAGGAGATAGTGCTGGTGAACCACAGCTTCGATACCCTGACCGGCAACAGCGGGGCCACCTCGAGCCAGGTGATCGACTTCATGCTCAACAATCACATGCTGGAGATCGACAAATAAGGGTGCGACCCATCCACGGCAAAAACGGTGGCTCAGGCCACCGTTTTTCTTGGTGCGGACCCCGCGCAGGGAAGCGGTGTGGGGCAAGGGAGCAAAACGGCAAGGGGACGGCGTGGTGTTCGAGGCAAGGAACAAGGGCCCTTGACGCGGCGGATCGGGAAGGGGGGCTGGCGAGCAGCGGGAGGCAAATAGAGCGGGCAAATAGGAGGAGAGGACTCCTCCTAGCAAGGCGGCGGCTTAGAGAAGGGTGACGTTCTCAGCCTGCGGGCCTTTCTGACCCTGAGTCACGGTGAACTGAACCTTCTGGCCTTCGGCCAGGGTCTTGAAACCCGTGCTCTGGATGGAGGAGAAGTGAACGAAAACGTCCGGTCCCTGAGCTTGCTCGATGAAGCCAAAACCCTTGGTTTCGTTGAACCATTTGACTTGGCCGGTGCGAATGTCAGACATGTGTAAGTCCTATCTATTGCAAAATGAAACTAACGCCTGGTACAGGCAGGGTTTGCCTAAAAGACAGGGAGAGCCATGACTGACCTGCTGATGTGTCTCAGTCCTACTCAACGGTCCCTGTTAAAAGCAAAACGATTGTACGTGAGCGCCGATCCTTGTCAAACATCGGCCATTCAATCTTTGAGCAAGGTAAAACTATTGCGCTATCAAGCCGTTGCCTATGGGCCGCCGCCATGAAAAAGGAGGCATGACGCCTCCTTTATCTCGATGGGATCCCTCTGGGGGATCACTCCTTGAGGGCGAATCCCTCACCCTGGCGATCGTAGCGATAGAGCACCTGGAAGTCGTCCCGGATCTCGACGCGCTGAATGCGCCTGTCATCCCCGACGAGTATGTTGACGCTCTTGCCGGTCTGCATCCGGGTCAGGGGCCTGTCCGGCCCCTCGATGGCGATGAGCCGACTGAGCTCGACCCCGGGCAGCTGGAACTGGCGGAAGAGGGAGAAGAGAGTCTCACCCGCCGCGACCTTGTGGTTGAGCCACTTGCCGTTCACCGGCTCGGGTTCCGGCGCGGCCACGGCGCCAGTCTCGGGCTGGCGCAGCTCGCCCTGGCCCTGGCCCTGGGCCGGGATGGCGATGGGCACGCTCAGGGAACCCGAGGGGGCCGATTGCGGTGCGCCGGGGGCGGGTTCCCAGGCCAGCAAGATCAGCCAGAGGGGGATCAGGATCAGCAGGGCGATGCCATGTTTGCGGGGCAGGGGACTTTGCCACTGGCGGCCCTCGCTCGCCCTGGCCTTGGGGGCCTCCCTGTTTTTCAGCCGCGCCAGGGTCTGACCCAGTTGCTGGCGCAGGGGCAGGGTGGCTGCATTGATGCGTTCAAGCAGGGATCCTTGTGACTCGTCTCTATGACGCTGTGCTCGTCTGTTATGGCCACGGGGGCGACGATCCGGGGTGGGCACGGCAGTTACCTCTCACTACAATTGCCTGCCATCAGGCAAATCAGGCGCCTATGGTAAACGGACTCGCCCCCGAGGGGGAGAGCCCCTGGCAGGAAATTTATCAGCGCAAGCGGAATTGCCCCAGCAGGTGCTGCAATCGCTCCGCCCCCTGGCGCAGGGCCTGGCTGGCCTGGGCGGTATCGGTTGCGTCCCTGGCGATGTCGTTTGCCAGCATGTTGGTCTTGGCCAGGTTGCCAGACACCGTCTCGGCGACCGAGCTCTGCTCCTCGGCGGCGGAGGCTATCTGGTAGGTCATGTCGTTGATGGTGGCGATGGCCTGGAAGATGCTGGCGAGGGCCGCCTCCGCCAGATCCGCCTCGCTCACCGCTTGCTGCGTCAACTGCTGGCTCAGGGTGATGGCGCCGACGGCATTGGTCGAACTGTGACGTATCTTCTCGATCAGGTCCTGGGTGCTCTGCACCGCCTGCTGGGTATTGCGGGCCAGCTGACGCACCTCGTCCGCCGCACCCTGGGCCTGTTTGGCGGAATCGGCGGTGTTGTTGGCATGGGTGGCTACCTCCTGGCTGACGTAAGACATCTCCTGCACCGCGGTCAGCATCTGTTCCATTTCGGCCTGATGGGATTGCAGGTTGCGATCCGTCTGCCCCGCGATGCGGTCGGTATCCCCGGCGTGGCGATGGACCTCGCTCGCGGTTTTCTGCACGTCGCCGAGCAGCCCCTGCAACTTGTCGATGAAGCGGTTGATGCCGCGGGCCAGTGCGCCCAGCTCGTCCTGGGCCCGGGTGTTCAGGCGCTTGGTGAGATCCCCCTCCCCATCGGCGATGTCATCCACCAGGCTGACCATCTGGCGGATGGGGCCCGTGATGGTGCGGGCGATCACCAGCATGGCGAGCAGGGCCAGCCCCAGCACGATGAGGGCACCGATGAGCTGCTGGCTCATGGCGGCCCGGTTCATCTCGTTGAGCCGGGCCTCCAGCCGATCCGCCCCCGCCAGCACCACCTGATAGGGCAGGGTGACGATGATGGCCCAGTTGCGGGCCATGCCGGGTACAGCGATGGGCACAGAGATGCGAAATGCGCCATCCAGCTCCTGGCGCTGCAGCTCGGGTGTCAGGTATTGCGACCACCCCTCGCCGAGCAGGGTGTCGGCACGCGTGCCAAGCAGGCTGGCATCGCCACTGGTGCCGGTGATGACGCCGGCGGCACTGATGATCAGTGTCTCTCCCTTGCCGTCATAGATGTTGTCGTTGAGCCGCCTGGCTTGCTGGTTGATGGCATCCACCGCCAGATCCAGGGCGGCAATGCCCTTGAACTGGCCGCCCGCCAGGATGGGGCTGGTGATGGTGCTCACCAGCACCTGCTGGCCGTTGATGTCCACCTTGAAGGGATCGATGAGGCAGGCCTGGCCCTGTTGCCTGGGGCAGGCATAGTAGTCGTTGGCGGGATTGCCGAACTCATCGGGTTCGCCCTTTTCGATGGAGAGCAGCAGATCCGAGCCTATGCTGGCACCGTCCCGATAGAAGTAGGGGACGAAGCGCCCCTTGTCGTCGCTGCCAATGGCGCTCTGGCCTGTGAAGGCGCTGTCCTGGCCGTCGAAACCGTCGGGCTCGAAGCCCGCGAAGGCGCCATAGAGCTGGGGCTCCAGGCCAAGCTGGGCCTTGAGCAGCTCGATAACCTGCTGGCGATCCAGGGGCAGCTTGCCCTCCTGTTGCAGGGCCAGGACGCTGGCCAGTTGCTGGGCATAGGAGAGCCCCTTTTGCAGCAACTGGGTGATGGCGGCTGCCTCGGCGCGGGCCTCGGCACCCACCTTCTGCCACGCCTCCTCCTGCAAGGCGGCGCGGCTGGAGTCGACGGTCAGTTGCTGGGTCTGGCGACCAGAATACTGGGTCTGCAGGATCAGGATCACCAGGGCCGTGGTCATGGCAATCCCGGTCATCACCAGGATGCGGTGTGCGATAGAGCGAAACTGCATCATGCCTTCCTTGTCTTAGCGTTAAGTTGGTTGAAATATCGGCTTGGTAGATGAAATATCCAGCCGTTGTTGCAAGTAGAGCCGAAAATGCCAGTGATTTTTGCGATCCCCCTCATGTCCGGGAGGGGAAGGGGCATGGCAAGGCCCTATCCCAGGGTTTTTTGCCATCCGGCGCTGGCCGTGCCGGATGTGCGGGTTTTCCCATCCGTCATTGTCGGTGCTAAAATGCGGCGGTTTTTCTAACGCATTGGCCCAAGGCCCTCTACACAAGGCTTAAAGATGAAAGTCAAAACCCGTTTTGCTCCCAGCCCGACCGGTTTCCTGCACGTCGGCGGTGCCCGTACCGCGCTCTACTCCTGGCTCTACGCGAAAAGCCAGGGCGGCGAGTTCGTGCTGCGTATCGAGGATACCGACCTGGAACGTTCCACTCAGGAGGCGATCGACGCCATCATTGAGGGCATGGAATGGCTGGAGCTGAACTGGGATGAGGGCCCCTACTACCAGACCAAGCGCTTCGACCGATACAACGGCCTCATCGACGAGATGCTGGCCGATGGCCGCGCCTACAAGTGCTACTGCTCCAAGGAGCGTCTGGAGGCGCTGCGCGAAGGCCAGATGGCGAGCGGCGAGAAGCCCCGCTATGACGGCAAGTGCCGCGATGGTGCCCACGATCACCCGGCCGATGCGCCCCACGTCATTCGCTTTCGCAACCCCACCGAAGGCTCAGTGGTGTTCGATGACCACGTCCGCGGCCGCATCGAGTTCGCCAACACCGAGCTCGACGATCTCATCATCCGCCGCACCGACGGCGCGCCCACCTACAACTTCTGCGTGGTGGTGGACGACTGGGACATGGCGATCACTCACGTGGTGCGTGGCGAAGACCATATCAACAACACCCCGCGCCAGATCAACATCTACAAGGCGCTGAACGCGCCTGTGCCGGAGTTTGCCCACGTCTCCATGATCCTGGGTGACGACGGTGCCAAGCTCTCCAAGCGCCACGGTGCAGTCTCCGTCATGCAGTACCGCGACGACGGCTACCTGCCGGAAGCCCTGCTCAACTATCTGGTGCGTCTGGGTTGGTCCCACGGCGATCAGGAGATCTTCACCCTGGACGAGATGATCAAGCTGTTCAGCCTGGATGCCATCTCCAAGTCTGCCTCCGCCTTCAACACCGACAAGCTGCTGTGGCTGAACAACCACTACATGCGCAGCCTGGATCCGGCCTATGTGGCCAAGCATCTGGCCTGGCACATGGAAAACCAGCAGATCGACACCAGCAATGGCCCGGCACTGGCCGACGTGGTGACCCTGCAGGCCGAGCGCTGCAACACCCTGGTGGAGATGGCCGCCCAGAGCCGCTATCTGTTCGAAGATTTTGAGGCGATCGACGAAGCGGCCGCCAAGAAGCACCTGCGCGGCGTCGCCGCCGAGCCGCTGGCTCTGGCCAAGACCAAGCTGGCGGCCCTGGAGACCTGGACCACGGAAGCGCTGCACGAGCTGATTGAAGCCACCGCCGCCGAGCTGGGTCAGGGCATGGGCAAGGTCGGCATGCCGCTGCGCGTGGCCGTCACAGGTCTGGGTCAGTCCCCGGCCATCGACGCCGTGATGGCACTGGTGGGCAAGGAGCGGGTGCTGGCCCGCATCGACCGCGCCCTGGCATACATCGAAGCGCGCATGGCAGCCGAGTAATTCAGAGCGCCGGTACGGGTCAGTCCCCCTCCTGGCATCGCCGACGCCGTGATGGCGCTGGTGGGCAAGGAGCGGGTGCTGGCCCGTATCGACCGGGCGCTTGCCTATATCGAAGCGCGCATGGCCGCCGAGTAAGTCTGCCGCAGTGTGTCATCGGTCTGGTCATGGCCGCTGAATAAACCCTGTTGCCGATGTGAAAGGGCTCCTGCAAAGGAGCCCTTTGTTTTTGTGTTGCGCTCAGATTCATGACATAAAACAGCGACATAGCGACGAGATTGACGGTAAAAACAGCTAACTGACTGAATTTTGACTAAACGCTTCAACGGGGGTTATTTTTGGGTTGACAGCAAAGCGGTCGATGCCTATCATGCGCCTCCGTTGCCAGAGATAACTTTGGTAGCGCCGAGGTGAGTTGGGGTTATAGCTCAGCTGGGAGAGCGCTTGCATGGCATGCAAGAGGTCCGCGGTTCGATCCCGCGTAGCTCCACCAAATTCTCCTCGAACAATCTGGAATCAAAGGGGTTATAGCTCAGCTGGGAGAGCGCTTGCATGGCATGCAAGAGGTCCGCGGTTCGATCCCGCGTAGCTCCACCAGGTTCCAAATTGACAATGCAGTACCCAGGGCAGTGTGGTGTGTATCACCCAGGCCGACCTTTGTGGGGTTATAGCTCAGCTGGGAGAGCGCTTGCATGGCATGCAAGAGGTCCGCGGTTCGATCCCGCGTAGCTCCACCACTATTTGATATTTGAATGGCAGAGTGAGGGCAACCGGCCGCCAGAACCGGTTGTCTAATGAAGAAAGAATTTGGGGCTATAGCTCAGCTGGGAGAGCGCTTGCATGGCATGCAAGAGGTCCGCGGTTCGATCCCGCGTAGCTCCACCAAATTCAGAGTGAAGGTCTTGACCTTGATTCGCCACAACTTGGGGTTATAGCTCAGCTGGGAGAGCGCTTGCATGGCATGCAAGAGGTCCGCGGTTCGATCCCGCGTAGCTCCACCAAATTCTCGTCACGAGAAGCAAAAAGGCCACCGTTATCGCGGTGGCCTTTTTGTCATGGGCGCGTCGGCGCCACGCCATGTTTTGCCTTATCCTGCATCCGGCGCTCGCCGGCCACTCCCATCAAGCACCAAATTCATATGGCGCCATGAGATGGTTCACAGTTTCGCGTCATCACCCCTTGCTTCATGATGGTGACAAATTTGCGGCGGCAGGCTGACATTGTGGTCATGTGCCAGGCGTTGGCGACACGATCGCAGCCGTTCGCCGGTTTCCTCATGACCGGGCAAACATATTTCTCTTTGTGAATGAAGATTGAGCATTTGCGTCGGACTTTCTATACTCGAGCCGTTCCTCACGGAACCCAGGTAAAGGGCAAACCGGCAGTGATGCCGGGACGCAAAGCCTCCGATCTGTCCCATCCGGGCCAGACAGCGGGGTTTCCCAGGGTGACATGAGGGTATGTGGCCCCGTCCAAGGCCTGTTGTCGTTCCCTTTTACCTCCCTGTTGCGATTGCGCTTTCCCGGTCTTAACGCCAAGACAAAACAAGGAAGATAACAATATGCAACAGATCTTGAGGCCCAGCAGGCTTGCCATGCTGGTCGCCCTTGCGGCCGTCCCTGCCTGGGCGCAGGCCGCTTACCCCGCCTATCAGGCCGGCACAGCCTACAAGGCTGGCGACATCGTCAGCAACGTCGGCAACCTCTACGAGTGCAAGGCATTCCCTTATTCCGGCTGGTGCGGGGCTTCCCCTTATCACTACGAGCCCGGTGTCGGCGCCGTCTGGGCCGATGCCTGGACCCTGTCTCAGGACCCCAATCCGCCCGGGCCCGAGCCGCTTGAGCTCGCCCTCTCTTCCCCCGCCGCAGGTAGCTCGGTGAGCGAAGGGGCCGAACTGGCCCTGGCCGTGACCCTGACTGGTGGCAACACAGCGGTCGCCCAGGTGGCCTACCTGGTGGATGGCAGCCAGGTAGCCCTGGCCACGGCCGCCCCCTGGTCCGCCAGATGGTCCGCCAGCGGCGTCGGCCCTCATCAGGTGACGGCCCGCGCCCTGGACAAGGATGGCAACAGCCTGGATGAAGCCCAGGCCGCCGTGACCGTGACCGCCGTGGTCGCCCCCGAGGCGCCTCGGGTCAGCATCGCCAGCCCCGCCGCGGGTGCCAAGCTGACCCTGGGCCGTGCCCTCACAGTGACCGGCAATGTGACCGACGCCAATGACGACGTCGCCAAGGTCGAGCTGTTCGTCGATGGCAAGAAGGTGGGCGAGGACAGCAGCGCCCCCTGGCAGCTGGGCTGGACCCCGCAAACCAAGGGCAGTGTCACCCTGACCCTGGTTGCCGTGGACAGTCAGAGCCTGTCCGACGAGTCGGCTCCCGTGTCGGTCAGCGTCGAAGAGGCCGCCCTGCCGCCCACCGGCGACAACCTCTCCTGCGACGTGCGCCAGATCTACCGCGCCGACGGCAGCGAGTGCATGGGGGATGACCATGGTCGCCGCGTCATCGGTTACTTCACCTCCTGGCGCACCGGCAAGAACGGCCTGCCCTCCTACCTGGTGGGCGACATCCCCTGGGACAAGATCACCCACATCAACTACGCCTTCGCGGCGGTGGACGAACAGAGTCACACCATCAAGGTGGATGATGCCGCCACCAAGCTGACCTGGGACGGGGTGCCGGGCGCCGAAATGGATCCCGAGTTCGCCTACCAGGGCCACTTCAACCTGCTGTCGAAGTACAAGAAGCAGTATCCGGACGTGAAGACCCTGATCTCCGTGGGGGGGTGGGCCGATACCCGTGGCTTCTACACCGCCACCACCAAGGGCGACTGTTCGGTCAACACTGCCGGCATCAACGCCTTCGCCGACTCGGCGGTGGGCTTCATCCGCCAGTACGGCTTCGATGGGGTGGATATCGACTACGAGTACCCCACCTCCATGAAGGATGCGGGCAACCCCAACGACTTCCCGCTCTCCAACCAGTGCCGCGGCAAGCTGTTTGCGAACTATGAAGTGCTGATGAAGACACTGCGCGAGCGGCTCGACAGCGCCGGCAGCGAGGATGGTCGCAAGTACATGCTGACCATCGCCTCGCCGGCGTCGGCCTACCTGCTGCGCGGCATGGAAAACTTCCAGGTCACCCAGTATCTGGATTACGTCAACCTGATGACCTATGACTTCCACGGCGCCTGGAACCACTTCGTCGGCCACAACGCCGCCCTGTTCGACAACAAGGCGGATCCCGAGCTGGCCCAGTGGGGCGTCTACAACCAGGCCCAGTTCGGTGCCATCGGCTACCTGAACTCCGCCTGGGCGGCCCACTATTTCCGTGGCGCCATGGCGGCGGGCAAGATCAACATAGGGGTGCCCTATTACACCCGTGGCTGGCAGGGGGTCACCGGTGGCACCCATGGCCTGGGTGGCAAGGCGGCGCTGCCGAGCCAGAGCGACTGCCAGCCGGGCACGGGTGGTAGCACCATTCCCTGCGGCAACGGCGCGGTCGGCATCGACAACATCTGGCATGATCTTGACAAGAACGGCAACGAGATCGGCGGTGGCGCCGTGCCCATGTGGCACGCCAAGAACCTGGAGCACGCGGCCAGCCTCGGCATCACCAGCATGCCGAGCTATGGCGCGGCCTGGGGGCTGGATGCCAACAACCCGGCCGATGTGATGCAGGGTCAGTACGTGCGTTACTATGACGACAAGGCCCACTCGCCCTGGCTGTGGAACGAGCAGAAGAAGGTGTTCCTCTCCACCGAAGATGAGGAGTCCATGGGTCACAAGCTGGACTACATCATCAAGCGCGGGCTGGGGGGCGTCATGTTCTGGGAGATGGCGGGGGACTATGATTTTGATCCCGCCAAGAACGAGTACGTGATGGGCAGCACCCTCACCAGCCTGGCGTATGACAAGTTCGCCACGGCGAGCAAGGCCAACTTGCAGCAGAACGATCTGCCTGCGCCTGCGGCCCAGCTCGACATCGGCGTCAGCCTCTCCGGCTTCAAGGAAGGGGATTCCAACTACCCCATCAACCCGACCCTCAAGCTCACCAACAACTCGACCCAGACCATACCGGGCGGCACCCGCATCGAGTTCCTGATGCCCACCTCCACCTCCGACACCATCACCGACCAGAGCGGCATGGGGCTGGCCGTGGTGGAGAGCGGCGGCAACCAGAACTCCGACGGCATCGCCAATGAGAAGGACTTCCACAAGGTGGCCCTGACGCTGCCGGGCTGGAAGGCCTGGGCGCCGGGCACCGAGGTGGAAGTGGCCATGACCTACTACCTGCCGGCCGCCGGTGTGCCGAGCGGCATGCGCCTGGCTGCCGGCAGCCAGACCATAGGCCTGAAGTCCGACTTCCCGGCCCTGGCCGAGGCGGTGCTGGGGGGCAGCAGTGGCGGTGACGGCGGCAGCGGTGACACCAGCTGCGCCAGCCAGAGCGTGGATCCGGCGGCCTATCCGGCCTACCCGAGCTGGCCGCGCGGGGATCATGCCAGTGGCAGCGATCGCATGACCAACGGCAAGGCGGTGTGGCAGGCCAACTGGTGGACCAGCAGCGAGCCCAAGGCGGGCGACGGCAGCTGGAAGCTGGTCTGCAACTACTGAGTTGTCCCGGTCGCTGTGTCAGCTGCGAGCCCAGAGCGGGCGATGGCAGCGGGTCTGCAGCGGTTTAGACGGGCATTGACGACGCAAACGGGGCCTCAGGCCCCGTTTTTTTATCAAGAAAATCCATGGGCCGGCCGACATAACATAGCAAGAGCCATGGTAGCGGGATCGGCGAGTCCCTATACTGGGCCAGCATTCTGAAAGGGAGAAAGGGGAGTCATGGCGAGCATATTGGATTCAGTGGATCAACGTACCCAACTGGTAGGGGAGAATCGCCTGGAGCTGTTGCTGTTTCGACTCGGCTCCCGCCAGCTGTTTGCCATCAATGTGTTCAAGGTGCGGGAGGTGGTCAAGCTGCCCCGCCTGAACAAGATGCCGGGGTCCCACCACAACATCAGTGGGGTGGCCAACATCCGCGGGGTCTCCATTCCCGTCATCGACCTGCGCAGCGCCATCGGCATGCGGGGTCAGGGCGTCGAGGGGGAGGCCAATCTCATCATCACCGAGTACAACCGCACCATACAGGGCTTCCTGGTCGGCCAGGTGGCCAACATAGTCAACATGACCTGGAAGGACATACTGCCGCCGCCCCGTTCGGCCGGGCGGGCCAACTATCTCACCGCCATCACCCGGTTGCGGGAGGGGGAGAGCGAGCAGATCGTCGAGATCATCGACGTGGAGAAGGTGCTGGCGGAGATCATCACCTACGACATCCGCATCTCTGAGTCCGTGCTGGACAGGGCACTGCTGCCGCAGATGGCGGGGCGCAAGGTGCTGATCGTCGATGACTCCAGCACGGCACGCAACCTCATCCGTGACACCCTGGCCCAGCTCGGGCTCGAGGTGATCGAATGCCAGGATGGCCTGCAGGCCCTGACGCTGCTCAAACGCTGGTGCGATGAAGGCAAGAGGGTGACCGACGAGCTATTGCTGATGATCACCGATGCCGAGATGCCCGAGATGGATGGCTATCGGCTCACCCACGAGGTGCGCAGCGATCCGCGCATGGGGGATCTCTTCATCACTCTCAATACCTCCCTGAGCGGCAACTTCAACGAGGCCATGGTCAAGAAGGTGGGCTGCGATCGCTTCATCTCCAAGTTCCAGCCAGATCTGCTGGTGGGGGTGGCACAGGAGCGGCTGCGCCAGTTGCTGGGCTGAGGAGCAAGACAGATTGACGAACAGAGGGTCGGCCTGCGCCGGCCCTCTGTTCATTGGCAGGATGCCATCACTGGCTCAGCAGGGGCTCGACGAAGCGGGCGACCTTGTCGCGGATCAGCGGCTGCGCCTCGGCCTTGGGGTGGATGCCATCATTCAGCATGAGTTCAGGGCGGGTGACAATATCATCGAGGAAGAAGGGCAGCAGCGGTCGCGCCTGCTCGGCGGCGAGCTCAGGGAAGATCTGCTCGAACTGGCGCAGGTAGCGGGCCCCATAGTTGGGGGGCAGCTGGATCTGGGTCAGTATGGTGCGGATCCCTTGCCGTTCGGCCATCACCAGCATCTTCGCCAGGTTTTGGCGGGTGAGGGCAGGGGGGAAACCCCGCAGGCCATCGTTGCCCCCCAGCTCGATCAGCAACCAGTCCGGCTTGTGCTCCTCGAGCAAGACGGGCAGTCTGGTGAGGGCCCCCTGAGTGGTTTCGCCGCTGATGCTGGCATTGATCAGCCGGTGCTGTCCGCCCGCCTCCTGCCACTGCTGCCCGAGCAGGGCAGGCCAACTCTGGTCGGCCGGCATCTGGTAACCGGCGCTCAGGCTGTCGCCCAGCACCAGCAGGGTCTGCGCCTGCAATGAAGCGGTTGCCATCATCCACATTAAGGCGAACAGGATACGCGCCATGACTTCAACTCCCATCATTTCGATTAATAACCTCGGCAAGTCGGTGCGCCTCGGCAGTGACAACCTGACCATCCTTGAGGGGATCTCGCTGCAAGTCAAGGCGGGGGAGACCCTGGCCCTGGTCGGGGCCTCCGGATCGGGCAAGTCGACCCTGCTCGGCCTCTTGGCCGGGCTGGACTTGCCGAGCAGCGGCGAGATCCGCATCCAGGGCCACTCCCTCGGCGAGCTCGATGAGGAGGGGCGTGCCCGGCTGCGGGCCGACCATATCGGATTCGTGTTTCAATCCTTCCTGCTGCTGCCGACCCTGAGCGCCCTGGAGAACGTCATGTTGCCCGCCGAGCTGCGGGGCGAACAGGATTGCGAACCCAGGGCCCAGGAGCTGCTGGCGGCGGTGGGCCTGAAAGAGAGGGTGGATCACCTGCCGCCCCGCCTGTCCGGCGGCGAGCAGCAGCGGGTCGCCATCGCCCGGGCCTTCATGACCCGCCCCAGCCTGCTGCTGGCGGATGAGCCGACCGGCAACCTCGACAGCAAGACCGGCGAGACCGTCATCGAGCTCTTGTTCGATCTCAATCGCCGCCATGGCACCACCCTGGTGGTGGTCACGCACGATCTGGCCCTGGCCCAGCGCTGTCAGCGTCAGCTGACCATGGCCGGCGGCCGCTTGCAGGATGACGCCGGGGTGGATGCCTGGGTGCAGCCGAGCCCGGCCTCCGTTAGCTAACGTGGGATGACACACCCGGGGTGGCAGGCATGCCCGTTCGATAGGGAGCAAGAATGACTCATGTACGATTGGCGCTGCGATTGCTGCGCCGGGAAGGGGCCAGCGGCGAGTTGCGCTGGTTCGTGCTGGCGCTGGCGCTCTGTGTCGCCTGTGTGCTGAGCGTGGCCCTGGTGGCGGATCGGCTGGATGCAGGCCTCAAGGCCTCGGGCCGCGATTTTATCGGGGCGGATCGGGCCATCGGCACGGGGCGGGCCCTGGATCCAGCCTGGCTGGCGCGGGCGCAGCAGGAGCAGGTGGCGGTGCAGGCCACCGTCAGCTTCAACAGCATGCTGTTTCACGGCGACGCCTTTCAGCTCGCCTCCATCCGCGCGGTACCCGACGGCTTTCCCTTCTACGGCAAGCTGGAGCTGGAACCCCAGCGCGCCCCCAGGCCCGGGGAGATCTGGCTGTCGGCCCGGCTGATGCAGCTGCTGGGCGCCAGCACAGGGGAGGTATTGGAGGTGGGCAACACCCATCTCAAGGTGGCAGGCCTGCTCGGCCGGGAGCCGGATCAGGGCTTCAGCCCCTTCCTGCTGGCCCCCAGGGCGCTGATCCACAGCGATGACATAGAGGCGACCGGTGCCCTGCTGCCTGCCAGCCGCCAGCAGTGGCGTTATCTGTTCCAGGGGGAGCGGGCCGACATAGGCCGCTTCGAAGCCTGGATCAAGCCCAAGCTGGTGGCGGGCCAGAAGTGGGTGACCCCGGACGATCAGGGCTCCCAGGTCGGCCGCTCCCTGGCCAATGCCGAACGTTTCTTCCGCCTCGCCTCCCTGGCCGGGGTGCTGCTCGGCGCCCTGGCCATGGGGATCGCCGTGCGGCATTTTGCCGAACGTCAGACCAGCATGGTGGCCCTGCTCAAGACGCTCGGCGCCTCCAGGGGCAGTTTGTGGCGGCTGATGGGCACACTGCTGCTCAGCCTCACCCTGGTGGGGGCCCTGCTCGGCCTGGCCGCCGGCAGCCTGATGCAGTGGCTCACCCTGCAACTCCTTGGCAACCTGCTGCCGCCGGATCTGCCGCCCCCCTCCTGGCGCCCCTTCGCCCTGGGGCTGGCGGTCGCGCTCTTCATCACCCTGCTGCTCGCCTTCATCCCCTTCCTGCGCCTGCTCAAGGTGCCGCCACTGCGGGTGCTGCGCCGGGAGCTCTCCGCCAGCGTGCCGACCTGGCTGGCGCTGCCGGTCGGCCTGCTGGGGCTGTTTGGCCTGGTGTGGGGCTTCACCGCCGACTGGGGGCTGGCCCTGGGGCTGGTGGCCGGCATGGGGCTGTTGATGCTGCTGCTGGCGCTGATGGCGGCCGGGTTGCTCAAGCTGGGCAGCCGCCTCAAGGGGCCCCATGCCCTGCGTCTGGCCCTGGCCCATCTCTCCCGGGAGCGGGGGGCCGGGCTGTTCCAGTTGGCGGGCTTTGCCCTGGCGCTCATGCTGTTCGGTCTGCTCTGGGCAGCCCGGGTCGATCTGCTGGACGAGTTCTCCGCCCGGCTGCCGGCGGACGCGCCGAACCGCTTCCTGGTCAACATCGCCAGCGAGGAGCGCCTTCCCATCCTCGCCGCCCTCGGCGAGGCGGGGGCACTGACCTCGGACTTCTACCCCATGGTGCGCGGTCGCCTGAGCAGCATCGCCGGCGAGGCGGTGGGCCCCAACGGCCGGGAGGGGATCGATCGGGAGCTGAACTTCACCAGCACGGCGCAGCTGCCTGCCGACAACCGCATCACTCAGGGGCGCTGGCTTGCGGGCAAGGGGGAGGTGTCGGTGGATGACGAGGTGGCCGAGAGGCTGGATATCAAGCTAGGAGACACCCTGGGATTCAACATTGAGGGGCGGGAGTTCGAGGCGCGCGTCACCAGTTTGCGCCACATCAAGTGGGACAACATGCGCCCCAACTTCTACATGATCTTCTCCCCGGATCTGCTGACCGATTTCTCGCCCACCTGGCTCGGCAGCTATCGCCTGCCGGCCGAAGGCAAGGCGGCGGAGGTGGCGCTCATCCGCCAATACCCCACCGTCTCCCTCATCGATGTGGATGATCTCATCGCCCGGCTGAGCCAGGTCTCCCAGCAGGTGAGCCGCGCCCTGGCCCTGATGCTGGGTCTGGTGACGGTGGCGGCCCTGCTGGTGCTGCTGACCCAGACCCAGGCCAGCATGGCGAGCCGCCGCCGCGAGCTGTTGCTGATGCGCACCCTGGGGGCCGGCAGCCAGCTGCTGCAGCGGATGCTGCGCTGGGAGCTGGTGGCGACGGGCCTGCTGGCGGGTTTGTGCGGCGCGGCCGTGGTGGAGCTGGCGAGTCTGGGCCTGCAACTGGCCTGGTTCGAGGGTCAGTGGCAGTTCCACTGGTTCATCTGGCTGGGGCTGCCCGCCCTTGGCGCCCTGCTGGTCACCCTGGCCGGGCAGGGGATGCAGCGCCAGCTGCTGGCCGGCACCCTGAGCGATCGACTGCGGGGTCTGGGTCAGGGCCTGCTCTAGGGACAAGCGGCCTGGCTGCCAGCAGACATTTCGCCATGACACAGAGCGCTTCCCCCGGGGAGGCGCTCTTTTTATCGGACGGCTGGGCTACTTGCTGGGCTGGGGCCGCTCCAGCAGATTGACGAAGGCCTGGGGCAGGGCCGGGAAGGTGAAGTGAAAGCCCGCCTCCTGCAAACGTCTGGGCAGCACCCTCTGTCCGGTCAGCACCAGATCGGCGGCCTCGCCCATCATGAGCCGCAGTGCCCAGGCGGGAATGCGCAGCAGATGGGGACGCTTGAGGGCCCTGGCCAGCTGCTGGCTGAACTCCCGATTGCTTACCGGGGTCGGGGCCGTGCCGTTATAGATGCCGCGGCACTCCTCATGCTCGAGCAGATAGAGCCAGGCCCGCACCAGATCCTGGATGTGGATCCAGGAGACCACCTGCTCCCCTTCCCCCATGGGGCCGCCGAACCCGACCTTATAGGGGGGCAGCATCCTGGGCAGGGCGCCGCCATCCAGCCCCAGCACCAGGCCGATGCGCAGTATGCAGACCCGGGTCTGCTCGCTGCTGGCCGCCAGGGCCAGGGACTCCCAACGGTGGCAGAGCTGGTGGGTAAATTCCTGGCTGGGGTGGTCGCACCCCTCATCCAGGGGCTTGTCATCCTGGCGGCCGTACCAGCCGATGGCGGAGGCGCTGAGCAGCACTCTGGGGGGATGGCTGGAGAGCTTGATGAGATCGACCAGCTGCTCGGTCAGCAGCCAGCGGCTGTCGCACAGCTGCTGCTTGCGGGCTCGGTTCCAGCGCCCCTGGGCGATGGGTTCCCCGGCGAGGTTGATCACGGCATCTATGTCGTTGAGATCGTCGAGCCGGTCCAGGGAGTCGAGCACCTGCACATCGTGACCCAGCAACTGATAGGCCTGGCTGCCCTGGCGGCTCAGGACCACGACCTGATGCTGCACCTTGAGGTGCGCCACCAGCTTGCGACCGATGAACCCTGTCCCGCCCGTGATTAGAATCTTCATCTCGTCCCCTCCATGTCTGGCTCTACTCTAGTGAGTCGGCAAGGGATGAACAAGCCATGAGACCGAGAGAGGCCGATCCCTGCGGCACCATCTGCATCTGTTGTTTTCTTTCAAATGATCCGGAAACTATCCACAAAAGCTGTGGAAAAGTCTGTAGATTAGCGGTGTTTCTAGCGTTAGTTGGCTGATCTTAAACGACTATTTTCATCTGATCCCGACTGGGGTGCAATTGCGCAATCCCCTGGCGCGAATGTGAGTGTTCGCTCTGGCGTTGCCCCAGGCCGGTCGCCGCGCCGGGGTGGCGACGGCCGAATCGAGGGGATCCGGATTTGATCTCGGGGATCAACATCGGCCGCCGAGGTACAAAAAAACCCGCCGAAAGGCGGGTTTTTCACAAGGTCAGCGGTCGGCGAAATTACTCGGCCTGGGCTGCCTGGATACCGGTCAGGGCGATGGTGTAGACGATGTCGTCCACCAGGGCGCCACGGGAGAGGTCGTTGACCGGCTTGCGCATGCCTTGCAGCATGGGGCCGATGGAGACCAGCTCGGCGGAGCGCTGTACCGCCTTGTAGGTGGTGTTGCCGGTGTTCAGATCCGGGAACACGAACACGGTGGCTTTACCCGCGACCGGTGAGTTCGGTGCCTTGGACTTGGCCACGTTCTCCATGATGGCCGCGTCGTACTGCAGCGGGCCGTCGATGATGAGGTCGGGGCGCTTGGCCTTGGCCAGTTCGGTCGCTTCGCGCACTTTCTCCACGTCCGCGCCGGCGCCAGAGGTACCGGTGGAGTAGGAGATCATGGCGACGCGCGGCTCGATGCCGAAGGCGGCTGCGGAGTCGGCGGACTGGATGGCGATCTCGGCCAGCTGTTCGGCGCTCGGATCCGGGTTGATGGCGCAGTCACCGTATACCAGCACCTGATCCGGCAGCAGCATGAAGAAGATGGAGGAGATCAGGGAAGAACCCGGGGCAGTCTTGATGATCTGCATCGGCGGACGAATGGTGTTGGCTGTGGTGTGCACGGCGCCGGAAACCAGACCGTCCACTTCGCCACGCTCCAGCATCATGGTGCCCAGCACCACGTTGTCTTCCAGCTGTTCGCGGGCGACCACTTCGGTCATGCCCTTGTTCTTGCGCAGCTCGACCAGACGGGCCACGTAACGCTCGCGCACGGCCACCGGATCGATGATCTCGACGCGGTCGGTCAGCACCACACCCTGCTGTTCGGCGACGCGGCGGATCTCCTCCGGGTTGCCCAGCAGCACCGGACGGGCGATGCCACGCTCGGCACAGATGGCAGCCGCCTTGATGGTGCGCGGCTCTTCCCCTTCCGGCAGCACGACCCGCTTGTTGGCCTGACGGGCCAGCTCGGTCAGCTGATAGCGGAACGCAGGCGGGCTCAGGCGACGGGAGCGGGTGGACTTGGCGGAGAGGGACTCAATCCAGTGCTTGTCGATGTGGCCGGCCACATAGTCCTGCACCAGCTCGATCCGCTCGCGGTCATCTTCCGGGATGTCGACGTTGAAGTTCTGCAGGCTGACGGCGGTCTGCCAGGTGTTGGTGCCGGTGATCATGATCGGCAGGCCGGTGGCCATGGCTTGCTGGCACAGGGCCATCACCTGGGGTTCCGGGTGATAGTTGCCGGTCAGCAGCAGGGCGCCCAGCTTGACGCCGTTCATGGCGGACAGGCAGGCGGAGACGATGACGTCGGAACGGTCGCCGGAGGTGACCAGCAGGCTGCCCGGACGGAAGTGCTCGATCATGTTGTGGATGGAGCGGGCACAGAAGGTCACGGTCTGCAGGCGACGGCTGTCCAGCTCGCCCTTGTGCAGGATCTTGGCGGCCAGGTGCTTGGCGAGATCCTTGGCGCGCGGCGCGATCAGCTGGGTGTTCCAGGGGATGCAGCCCAGGATGCGCAGCGGGCTCTTGCCGAACACCTGCAGCACTTCCAGGTTGTGGGCGGCATCCGTGGTGTGGTGATGAGCCTCGAACATCTCGGTCAGATCGGGGCGGGTCACGCCGTGCTCGTCAACCGGGGCGCCGACCTTGTTGATGACGCAGCCGACGATGCGCGGGTTGTTGACGCCACCGAAGTTGGAGCAGGCCAGCTCGATGCGCTCTTTGAGCTTCTGGCTGGAGTCATGACCCGGGTGGGTGACGAACACTATGTCGGCATCCAGGGCCTTGGCGACGTCATAATTCAGCTTGTTGGCGAACGGCTGCTTGTCGGTGGGGACCATGCCCTCGACCACCACCACTTCGGCGCCGCTGGCCTTCACGTGCTCCTCGAAGCGAGCCACTATCTCTTCCAGCAGGATGTCGGTGTTGCTGGTGGAGATCATGTTCTCGGCGTAGGAGAGGGCGAAGGGCTCGGGCGGGTTGATGTTGGCGGCGGCGCGGATCACGGCGGTGGAGCGCTCGGCACCCATCTCGCCCGGACGCGGCTGGGCAATCGGTTTGAAGAAGCTGACGTTGACGCCATGACGTTCCATCGCGCGAACAACGCCAAGGCTCACTGAGGTCACACCGACATCGGTGCCAACCGGGATAAGCATAATAGTGCGTGCCACTTAATACCCCTTGTTCATTTTTTGGGATCAGGAAAAGGCCGCCCTGGGGCGGCCTCACGTTACTGCGGATCAGGCGCCGACGAGGTCCAGCGCGTCGTGGGCAATCACCCACTCTTCGTTGGTCGGGATCACCAGGGCCTTGGTGGTACCGGCCTTGGAGATCACGCCACCCTTGCCGAAGCGGGCGGCCAGGTTGGCATCGTGGTCGATGTCAAAGCCCAGCAGACCCAGCTTGTTCAGGGCCATCTCACGGATCGGGGCCGAGTTCTCACCGATGCCACCGGTGAAGACCACGGCATCCAGACGACCGTCCATGGCGGCGGCGTAGGCGCCGATGTACTTGGCCAGGCGATAGCAGTAAACATCCATGGCACGCTTGGCTTCTTCCTTGCTGTCGTAGTTGTCTTCGACGAAACGGCAGTCGGAGGTGACTTCGGTCAGACCCTGCAGGCCGGACTCCTTGGTCAGCATGGTGTTGATCTCGGCAACGCTCATGCCCAGATTGTCATGCAGGTGGAAGATGATGGCCGGATCGATATCACCGCAACGGGTACCCATCACTAGGCCTTCCAGGGGAGTCAGGCCCATGGAGGTGTCGACGGACTGGCCGTTCTTGATGGCGCAGACGGAGCCGCCGTTGCCCAGGTGGCAGTTGATGATGTTGAGCTCGGAAACCGGCTTGTTCAGCTGCTTGGCCGCTTCCAGGCTGATGAAGTAGTGGCTGGTGCCGTGCATGCCGTAGCGACGGATGCCGTTCTCTTTGTAGAGCTTGTACGGCAGGGCGTACAGGAAGGCTTCCTGGGGCATGGTCTGGTGGAAGGCGGTGTCGAACACGGCCACGTTCTTGTCGGCCAGCTGCGGGAACACCTTGAGTGCGGCGCGGATGCCGATCAGGTGAGCCGGGTTGTGCAGGGGGGCCAGGGTGGCGCAATCTTCGATGCCCTTGACCACTTCGTCGGTGATGACCACGGAAGAGGTGAACTTCTCCCCGCCGTGTACCACGCGGTGACCGATGGCGATCAGGTTTTCGGCCAGGGCCGGATTCAGGGGCAGGATCTTGTTGACGATGTAGTCCAGCGCTTCCTGGTGAGCGGCACCGGCACCCAGATCGGCATTTCCTTTCTCGCCGTTGAGCTTCCACTTGATGCGGGCGTCGTCGAGGCCGAAGCACTCTGCCAGGCCGGACAGCAGGTCATCGCCTGTGGTGGCATCGATCACGGCGAACTTCAGGGAAGAGCTGCCACAGTTAAGTACAAGAACCAGCTTACTCATGAATAAATCCTATCGCAGATTGGGTTGTGTAGGAGGACTGCACGGACGCGAGGGCGCCCAATATCTTCAACTTATCCTGATGAGGGTTGGCAATCTGTTGCTTGCCCCTTGTATAGTGATACAAGGCCCGACATCCTGACGCCTTCCGATGGGGCCCGGAGGGGCCATCGGCGGTAAAAATGGGCGTACAAAGGATAACCTCATTGTTGAAAAATAACAAAGTCATCCTAAACCTTTGTTACATTCCATCAAATTTTTACGCGGTTTTGCCACTTGGCGCGGTCAAAATTGGCTCGGAGGCAGTATGAGCATGACGTCTTTTGGAACTAAGTTACAGCAAGGCCGACATTATATGACGATTTGGCCACGCCGTCCCGAGCTCAATCCACTGTTTCCTGAAAACCGTATCATCCGAGCCACCGAGTTCGCCCTCAAGGTGATCCCGGCCCTGGCCGTGCTCAGCATCATGTTGCAGTTTCAGCTGGGTCAGGATCACTACTGGCCTTCGGTGATGACCAGCGTGCTGTTTCTGCTTAGTCTGCCGCTACAGGGTTACTACTGGCTCGGCCAGCGTGCCGAGACCCGGCTGCCGCCTTCCCTGGCGAACTGGTACCGGGAGATCAACGGCAAGATGAACGAGCAGGGAGGCCGCCGTCAGCTGGTGGCCCAGCCCAGATACGAAGAGCTGGCCGACACCTTGAATGCCGCCTTCAAGCAGCTCGATAAATCCTTTCTCTACGAATAGTCCCGGCAAGGGAGAAAAAGGCGCCTTGGGGCGCCTTTTCTTATGGCCGGATCAGGCCGCCAGTATGTTGCGGATCTCCTGGACGGAGAGCTTGTACTGGCGCGGGCACTGGTGCCAGACGCTCAGCATCCGCTGGTATTTGTCGCGCATGGCGATGTCGCTGGAGAGTTCGTCGCAGGGGCAGTCCAGCTCGGGGAAGCGCTTGTCCACCTCCAGCAGGAAGCAGACATAATCGGCCAGGGCGGCTTCCTGGCTGCGGCTGTAGCCGTTGAAGCGCAGCCGGCTGGCCGCGATTTCGGCCTGATGGGCGGGGGCCAGGTTGCCCCAGGAGATGGCCAGGGCATGGTGCAGCTCCAGGGTGCCGAGCACCTCCTGGCAGGTGGCGAGATCCAGATGGCCGAAGTGCTTCTCCAGCTCGAGGATCTGCAGGCAGTAACCCTTCTCTATGATGGTGCTGGCCCGTTGGTAAAACGCCGCCTTTTCCGGGTTGAGCTTGGCCAGGATCTCGTACTGGTTGCTGAGGATGAGGCGCTCTGTGTGGCTCATGTTCATGGGACTTCTCGCTGCAAGAGGAAACTGGCACCAAGTTAACCCAGATATCAGATGGATTTTTTGATCTGGCAGGGGAGTTGCGCGCAAAAACGGGCCGGGGGGTGAGGCGCCGGGCCTGGCCAAAGAGCGAGGGGGCCATAGGCCCCCTCGCGTCTGATCCCGGATGAGGCCCGATCCGGCGGGCTCAGCCCTTGATGAAGTCGAGCACCACCTGATGGTGATCGCTGGTCTTGAACTTGTCGAAACGGTGAGCAACCTTGCCCGTCTCGTCGATGAGGAAGCTCAGGCGATGGATGCCGTCGTACTCCTTGCCCATGAACTTCTTCGGGCCCCAGACCCCGAACGCATCGGCCACGGCGTGATCCTCATCGCTCAGCAGGCGGAAATTGAGGCCGTCGCGCTCCTCGAACTTCTTCAGGCGCTTGGCCGGGTCCGGGCTGATGGCGAGCACGGTCACATTGAGAGCGGCCAGCTCGGCATTGACGTCCCGCAGGCCGCAGGCCTGGGTGGTGCAGCCCGGGGTCATCGCCTTGGGATAGAAGTAGACCAGCACCTTCTTGCCGCGCAGTCCGCTCAGGCTGACCGGCTGGCCATCCTGATCCGGCAGGGTGAAATCGGGCGCGTTGGCGCCGGCGGACAAGGGTTGGATGGGTTCAATGGTAGACATCTTGACTCCTCGGTGGCTGCCCTCGGGCAGGCTGACGACAGGGTGGGGGCACCTCAGGGGTGCTTGCGGTGAATGATGAACTCGAACGACTCGGCGCCGAGCGCCTGGCAGAAGGCGGCGAAGGCAGCCTCGGAGTCGGTCACTTCGCCGGCGCGTGCCAGGTTGAGCTGGAAGCTCGCCTTGAAGCGGTTGTAGGGCTCCTGCTCCCGGGTCTGGGTCTGCATGGCCTGGATGTCCCAGCCATGGTCGCTGAAGAACTGGGTACACTGGCTGACGATGCCGGGTTCGTCGCGGATCAGGATCTCGGCGCTGGCGTTGATGTCGTATTGCAGGGAGTGATGGCGCTCGGTGCGCTTCATCATGGTGATGAGATCCCACTCCTGGCTGCGCAGGGGCAGGCTTATCTCGAGTTGCATCAGGCTGTTCCAGTCGCCCGACAGCAGCATGATGAAGGTAAATTCGTTGCCGAAGATGCCAAGGCGGCTGTCGACTATGTTGCAGCCACAGCCACTCACGTGGCGGGTCACTTCGTTCACTATGCCAGGCCTGTCCGTGCCGATGGCCGTTACGACCAGGTAATGCGTCATAAGTCCTCTCTCGTCCATTCATTTTGCTGGCGCAGGCCGACTCGGGCGAGCCTGGAGCCGGGTGGGGCATTGCGCCGTTTTGTGGCGGATGGTACCACGGCTTGTCCCCCGCCTCCCTTGTTTTTAAAAGGGGGCAGCTTTACCATTACGCCCCTGAAAATCGGGAGAAATATCCATGTTACGCGGTAGTCTTGTCGCTCTTGTCACCCCCATGCTGGCGTCAGGGGACGTCGATTGGGCCAGTCTGGCTCGCCTTGTCGAGTATCATGTGGCCGCCGGTACCTCGGCCATCGTCGCGGTGGGCACCACGGGGGAGTCGGTGACCCTGAGCGAGCAGGAGCATATCGCCGTCGTGGCCAGGACCCTGGAGCTGGCAGCGGGACGCATCGCCGTGGTGGCCGGCTGCGGCTCCAACGATACCCGCCATGCCATCGCCCTGTCCCGTCGCTTTGCCGAACTGGGGGTGGATGCCGGGCTCTCCGTCACCCCTTACTACAACAAACCGACCCAGGAAGGGCTCTATCGTCACTATTGTGCGATCGCCGAGGCTAGTGGTCTGCCCCAAATTCTTTATAATGTGCCGGGTCGTACCTGCTGTGATCTCAAACCCGAGACCGTTGGCCGGCTGGCCAGGGTGCCCGGGATCATCGGCTTGAAAGAGGCCACCGGCGATCTGGCGCGCACCCCGCTGTTGCGGGCGCTGTGCGGTGCGGATTTCGCCCTCTACAGTGGCGATGACGAGACTGGATGTGATTTTATGCTGCAAGGGGGCGATGGGGTCATCTCCGTCACCACCAATATTGCGGCGGCCCAGATGGCCGACATGTGTCGTGCTGCCCTGGCCGGTGATGCCGGTCTGGCCCACGACATCAACAATCGATTGATGCCGTTGCATCGGACTCTGTTCTGCGAACCGAGCCCCATTCCGGTCAAGTGGGCCTGCGCCCGGCTGGGATTGATAGCGACGGCGACCCTGCGTCTGCCGCTCACCGACCTCACCCCAGAGGGCGAACAGGCGATGACGCAGGCTCTGATGACTGCGGAGTTGATGGCGAGTGTTTAAAACAAACGGAAAGGGAAGTGCAGTGCGTCTGGCGATGAGTGTGGTGACCCTGGCCGTGCTGGCCGGTTGCAGCTCACCGGCGGAGCGCAAGATGGCCAACCGTGGTTTTGAGTATGAGGACGCCCGCCTGGAAGGCCGCGCATTCCTGATACCCGCCGGGTTGCAGACCCCCGCCTTTAACAGCGAGTTCAATATTCCCGCCCTGCCCGAGAGCAGCCGCGAAGGCCCCCTCGGTGCCGATGTGGACGTGCGTCCCCCCGCCCAGCTGCTGACCGTGGTCCCAGGCAGCCAGGTGGTAGCCAATGCGGCCGAGCCCACCGTCGCCTTCTACGCCCTGAGTACCGGGCAGAGTGTGCAGGACGATACCTGGGCCTTCCTGATGAATTTCCTGGCGAAATACAAGGTCACCACCGAGCGCCTCGACCGCGAAGGCGGCGTGCTGGAAACCGGTTGGTTCGACAACACCATGGCCCTCGACGGCTGGGGTGAGGAAGATGACGACTACCAGATCCGTCAGCGCTACCTCTTCAGCCTGAGCCCGGACGACCAGCGCCATGCCATGAAGATGTCGGTCAGGGTGATCGACCACGAAGAGAAGCTGGACGGCGACACCAGCAGCAGCCTGAGCCCGGCCGAGGCGAAGCGTTACGCCACCCGCGCCCTCAACCAGTTCTCCCTCTATTACGACCAGGAGCTCAAGGCGCGGGAGCAGCACAAGAGCAGCGATGGCATGGGCCTGCAACTGGGTCTTGACAACAACGACCTGAGCGCCTGGATTGCCGATGGCTCCTTTGATCAGGTGTGGCGTCGCCTCAACCAGATCCTGCCCGGCTACGGTTTCATCATCAAGGATACCCAGCAGTCCCTGGGCTGGATCGACGTCGAGTATGACGAACCGGGCAGCGACTTCTGGCAGAGCAAAGGGGGCGAGCCCTTCAAGCTGGAGGAGGAGAAGTACCGCTTCCAGCTCGGCGAGATGGCGGGTGGCAAGACCTCCATCACCCTGTTCGACAAGGACAAGAAGCCGGTATCGTCCGGCGTCATCTCCCAGATGTACATCAGCCTGTCCGAGGCATTCGCCAAGGCCCAGGCCGATCAGGCAGCAGTACAATAACAGACAGGGGCCCGGCGCCCCTGTTTTGTTATGTGGATCCCCCGGTGTGACGCCGGGGAGGGCTACCCAGATTTGATCGCATCCATTCCCGAGCCGCGGGGGTGGCTGCTCTGTTTTATTCGTCCCACAACAGGAAGTGTTAAAAGCCATGAGTCTTGCAGATCAAGTATTGGCGGTGAATGACGATTTGCCGATCCGTACCGATAAACCTGTCCATTCAGGCAAGGTGCGCAGCGTCTACTGGTTGACCCCGGCGGACAGTGCCCGGCTCATCAGAGAGAAAGGCTATGACGTGCCGGCCGATGCGCCCCTGGCCATCATGGTGATCAGTGATCGCATCTCTGCCTTCGACTGCATCTGGCAGGGGGTGGAGGGCTTGAACGGCGTGCCGGGCAAGGGGGCTGCACTCAATGCCATCTCCAGCCACTGGTTCAAGCTGTTCAAGGAGAAGGGATTGGCGGACAGCCACATCCTGGACATTCCGCACCCCTTCGTCTGGATAGTGCAAAAAGCTCGCCCCGTGCTGATCGAGGCCATCGCCCGTCAATACATCACTGGGTCCATGTGGCGCGCCTATCAGGATGGCGAGCGGGAATTCTGCGGCATCCGTCTGCCCGAAGGCCTGCAAAAGGATCAGAAGCTGCCCGAGATCCTCATCACCCCCTCCACCAAGGGTGTGCTCAAGGGACTGGACGGCGTGCCGGAAGCGGACGACGTCAACGTCTCCCGCGCCGACATCGAGCGTCACCATCAGGCCTTTGGCTTTCGCTCCCCGGCGGACATCGACCGTTACGAGGTGCTGCTCAAGGAAGGCTTCGGCGTCATCAGCGAAGCCCTGGCCGAGCGGGATCAGCTGTTCGTCGACACCAAGTTCGAGTTTGGCTACGTCCAGGACGCCGCCGGCAACGAGAAGCTCATCTACATGGATGAAGTGGGCACCCCCGACAGCTCCCGCATCTGGGACGGCGCCGCCCTGCGCAATGGCGAGATCGTCGAGAAGTCCAAAGAGGGCTTCCGTCAGTGGCTGCTGAACCACTTCCCGGATCCGGACATACTGCTCAACAAGCACCGCATGCCGGAGCGCTTCGCCCTGGCCCGGGACAACAAGCTGCCCACCGAAGTGATGATGGACATCTCCCACACCTATGTGGGGATCGCCGAGACCATCATAGGTCAGCCGCTGGTGCGCAGCGCCCATCCCAAGCAGGAGATCATCGAGGTGTTGCGCGAGCAGTACGGGCTGATCGACTGAGGCGGATCGCCTTTTTCGCCGCCAGGAAACAAACGTTTACCTGGCGGGGTTGCCTCGGGTACGAGGCGGCATACACGAGCGGGCCCCATTGCGGGGCCCGTTTTCATGTGTGTCATCTCGTCATCGGCGGATCCCGTCACACAAGTTGTTGCAGGCCTGGTCTCGCGAGCATCCCCACCATCTGGTGTAAGGGGGCAGGCGGAGCGGCAGCATACTGTTATCTGGCTGTCACAAAGGCCCGCTAAGGTAGCGGGCCATGTGTGGCACCGATAACGGATGATGAGATGAAACGAGTGTGGAGCCTGGCCCTGTTACTGGGCTGCGGGAGTGTGAGTGGCCTGGCCCTGGCCGATGTCCGAGTCTCGGTACCGGCGCCGTTCCAGCTGCTGGCGGTGCAGGAGGGCAGCTTGCTCGACGAGCATAGCGCCAGTGTCAGGGAGGGAGCCGCCCAGCTGCTGGTGCGTTACGACGGGGTGGAGGAGAGCCGCAACAGCAGCGACAACGATAGCCACCATGTTTCCGAGCCCCAGGTGGTGCGCTTCGATGCCAGCGGCGGCCCCCTGATCCTGACGCCGGCGGCGCTCCCCGCCGCCCTGCGCAGTGGTGAGCAGATGGCCGCCTTTGCCAGGGCGCCCAAGCTGAGCCTGGCTGATGAGCAGGGCCGGCCGGTCGCGTTTGCCCAGGACGAGCTGGTCAGCCGGGGGCTGCAGCTGGGGATCGACTGGCCCGATCGGCTGGCGGACTACAACCGGGATGGCGGCGTGGCGGCCCTGATGGTCGCCGCCGCGCCGACCCCGCGCCCGGCCCTGGCCGTCGAGGCCAGCGGCCTGGAGGCCCAGTTGCAACAGCTGTTCCTGCAGGCGGATCCCGTCTTGCGCAAGCGCTTCATCGGCTGGGCCGTGCCCCGGCTCTGACCTCCCCTGGGCGGGGCGCCGTCACCGCCCTCCCGCTTTCCTTGCCGGGTCGCTTGCAGTAAGGTGGGCACACTGCCGTGCCCACCCTTTTTGCATGAGGTCCCCATGTTCGAACTGCATCCCCGCCTGGCCGCCGATACCCGGGTGCTTGGCGATCTGCCCCTGTGCCGCGTCCTGCTCGCCAAGGAGAGCCAGTATCCCTGGCTCATCCTGGTGCCTCGGGTGGCCGGTTTGCGCGAGATCCATCATCTGGCCCCCTCTCAGCAGCAGCAACTGATGCAGGAGTCCTGCGCCGTCGCCACCTTGATGGAGCAGGCGCTTAACCCCGACAAGATCAATGTGGCGGCACTGGGCAACCTGGTGCCCCAGCTGCATCTGCACCATGTGGCCCGCTTCGTCGGTGACAAGGCCTGGCCGGGTCCCATCTGGGGGGCTCATCCCGTCATCCCCCATGGGCCGCAAGTTTTGGCGCGGGAGGCCGATACATGGCAGACGCGCCTTGGCACTGTTCCCGGGTTCAGCCCGATCGATGCCGATGAGTGACGAAAGAGCGCGCTGGCTCCCAGCCCGATGACAAGGGCCCGCCACGCCGCTCCCTTTGTGTTATAGATAAGCCCATTTTCGCCGTTCAGGAAGAGCCCATGATAGTAACGAGAGCCGATGACGATACCGTGCTGACCACGGAAGATGTACTGCTGAGTCTGTGTAACTCGGTCACCAAGGTGCTGAGCGCGGCCAGCCAGAGCCAGGTGCGCTTCTCCGGCATGGTGCAGAAGATCAGCAAGACCTGCCTCAAGCCCGACATCGGCTGCTTCGTGCTGTTCGATGGCGGCTTCTCCGGTCTGGTGGTGATCAACTTCTCCGCCGCCGCCGCCATGGAACTCTACCAGAACTACATGCTGAGCATGGGGCTCTCCAAGGAGGATCTCGCCATCTCCCACACCTCGGACGAAGTGAGCAACGTGATGGGGGAGCTGATGAACCAGATCGTCGGCAGCTTCACCCACAAGGTAGGCCGCGAGTTGCAGACCCACATCACCCAGAACCAGCCCAAGATGCTGGCCCTGAACAAGCAGGTGATGCTGAGCGTCGATACCAACCTCGACAATCCGGAGTCGCGCCGGGTCACCTTCTTCACCGCCCGCAACAACATCTTCTATCTGGAGCTGGCGATGGACAAGACGGAGTTCATCCGGCTGCACGACGAGGGGCGGGATCAGGAGGAGCTGAGCCCGGACGAGTTGATCGCCCGCACCAAGCTGGCCCAGGCCCCGCAACCGGCGGCGACCGTCGCCAGCGCGAACGAGCACGACGATCTGCTCGATTCCCTCGGCATCTGAGCGCCGTCACGGCATTAAAAAGGAGGCCACCCCTGGGGTGGCCTCCTTGTTTTCAGCCGGCGCCACGCGCCATCAGAAGGTGTAGAGCAGGCCTGTGCTCAGGGAGCTGACGCTGCTGTCGTAGAAGGCGATGTCGGAGTCGGCCTTGGCGTAACCGGCGCTCACCACGGCGGAGAGGGGGGCGACCCCGAACAGTCGATGCCAGAAGAAGGAGCCGCCGATGGCGAACTCATTGGCATCGGCCCGGCGGCCAAAGATCGGCTGGACGGCGTCATAGTCGCGCTTGCCGAGGTAGAGGTTGCTCACCAGGGACCATTGGCTCTGCTTGAAGCCATAACTCAGCTGAACCCCCGTGCTGTCATAACTCTCCGCCCGGCCATCGAGATCGGCCTGGCGGTAGACCAGGGAGGGTTCGAGCAGATGACCCGGGGCCGGTTGCCACAGGTAGCCCAGTTCGAAGGTATATTCCCGACCGTTGCGATCGAGCTGGCGGGCAACCTCGTGACCATAGCGCTCGCCGCTGTGCTCGTTGTCGATGTCGATGTGGCGCACGGTGGCCTTGCCGTTGAAGTTCGAGCCCCAGATCTTGTCCCAGCTCAGGCGCAGGCCGCGAGAGCTGCGTTTCGTGGTCTCCCGATCGACACCGGTGGCGAAGGGATCCTGCCACTGTTTGTTGGGCAGGGCGCTGAACACATAGGCACCGGCGATGATGCCCTTGTCGCCCACCTGCTGGCGCACCCCCAGCTGCTGGGTGAAGTCGAAACGCACCGCATCCTGGATCAGGTTGCCGAGGTAGAGCTGAGTACGGGTGTCGGCGAAGGTGTAGCGCAGATCCGCATTGACGAGGGGGGTCAGGCCATCGGAACGCTCGGCCGCGCCCAGGCTGTCGATGCGGTCATGGCTGTCGTGGCCCTTGTAGAAGTTGGACTCGTAGCTGCTGGCGGTGACGCCGCCGAGCAGGAAGCCGGAGAAGCCGGACTGTTTCGGGATCTCGATGATCTCGGCATGAAGGGGGCCCGCGGCCAGCAGACCCAGGCCGAGTAACAGACTCTTGCGCATTGCTCACTCCTCAAACGAGTAGGATTCAAACAGGTTGACGGACGGCATTATAAGGCGGTGCTCCGCCGCTGTCTGCCTCAATGGCATCCCGGTCGCCCGGGGCGCAGGCGACACCTTGTCACCCGCCCGCCACCGGCGGGGCCCACCGCGCCTTGCTCCGTGCCAGTGAGGGCCAGCTCACAAAGGGGGAGGGCCGAACGCAATAAAACCCGAGGCGAGGCAAGTGTTCCGGGGCGGCTGCTGGTATTCTGGGAGGCACTTGTGGGGAGAAAACAACGAGATGAAGCAGATTAAATCCTGGGCCCAGTATTATGTGGATCTGATGACCAAGCTGGGGCTGGTGCGTTTCAGCATGTTCCTGGCCGCGGCCATCATAGTGTTGGCGGTCTCCATCCAGATGGGGGTGACCCTGTTTCTGCGCGGCACGGTCGATGTGGTCGATCTGGTGCGCTCCGTCTTCTTCGGCCTGCTGGTGACCCCCTGGGCCGTCTACTTCCTCTCCATCGTGGTGGATCAGCTGGAGGACTCCCGTCAGCGGCTGAGCCGCATGGTGCGCAAGCTGCAGGAGATGCGCGAGCGGGACATGGAGCTCAACAGCCAGTTGCAGGAGAACATCAGCCGCCTCAACGCCCAGATCGCCGAGACCAACCGGGCCGAGACCCTGCGCCAGCAGGCGATCGAGGATCTGGAGAACGAGGTGTTCCAGCGGGAGAAGGCCCAGCTGCACCTGGGGGAGCGCACCGCCCTGCTGCGCTCCTTCATCGACTGCTCCCCGGATCTGGTCTATTACCGCAACGAGGACGAGCAGTTCTCCGGCTGCAACACCGCCATGGAGCAGCTCACCGGCCGGGTCGAGGCGGAGCTCATCGGCCTCACCCCGTTCGACGTCTACAAGCAGGACATCGCCAACAAGGTGGTGGAGACGGATCGCCAGGTGTTTGCCAGCAACGAGCCCATGACCTATGAGCAGTGGCTCGAGTACCCGGATGGGCGCAAGGCCTACTTCGAGCTGCGCAAGGTGCCCTTCTTCGACCGCTTCGGCAAGCGGCTCGGCCTGCTCGGCTTTGGCCGCGACATCACCGAGCGCAAGCAGTACCAGGACAAGCTGGAGAAGGCGAGCCGGGACAAGACCACCTTCATCTCCACCATCAGCCACGAGCTGCGCACCCCCCTGAACGGCATAGTGGGCCTGAGCCGCATGCTGATGGATACCCAGCTCACCCCGGCCCAGCACAAGCAGCTCAACACCATCCACCTGAGCGCCGTGACGCTGGGCAACATCTTCAACGACATCATCGATCTCGACAAGTTCGACCGGCGCCGGCTGGAAATCGTGCCGACCCCCATGGACCTGCCCGCCTTCCTCGACGAGCTGGAGACGCTGTCGCGCATTCAGGCGGAACAGAAGGGACTCTATCTGCATTTCGATCGGGATGGAGAGATGCCGCAATTCGTGATGGCCGACGGCACCCGGCTGCGCCAGGTGTTGTGGAACCTGGTGGGCAATGCGGTCAAGTTCACCGACGAGGGGGGGGTGACCATCCGCTGCCTCGCCCACGAGGCCGAGACCCAGGGCAGGCTGGCCCTGCACTTCGAGGTGGAAGATACCGGCATCGGCATACCGCGCGCCCAGCAGGAGAAGATCTTCGCCATGTACTATCAGGTGCAGGGCAAGCAGCACGCCACTGGCACCGGGATCGGCCTTGCCGTCTCGCGCCAGCTGGTGCAGGCCATGGGCGGCCAGCTCCATGTGGACAGCGATGTCGGCGAGGGTGCCTGCTTCACCGCCGAGCTGGAGGTGGCCTGCGTCGAGGCCGCTCCCGAGCCCGAGCTGCCCGACAGCGATCTGCGCCTCGACATCCTGCTGGTGGAAGATGTTGAGCTCAACGTCACCGTCGCCTGCGCCCTGCTCGGCAAGCTGGGGCACCAGGTCAGGGTGGCGCGCACCGGTGGCGAGGCCATCGCCATGGCCAACCCGGATGATTTTGATCTCATCTTGCTCGATATCCAGCTGCCGGACATGACGGGCTTCGACGTGGCGGCCCGGCTGCTGGAACGCTATGGGGAGAGCCTGCCCCCCATGGTGGCGCTGACGGCCAACGTCACCGGCGATCGCCACTATTACCTCGAGCGCGGCATGCAGGATGTGATCAACAAGCCACTGCGCTCCCAGGCGGTGCGCACCGTCATCGCCCACCTGTTCGCGGACCTGGCCGATGAGGAGGCCGACGCCGCCAGCGAGCAGGCCGAACAGAACGACTGGCTGGATCTGGGCTTTTTGACCGACTACGCGGACACGGTCGGCAAGGGGGTGCTGATCTCCAGCGTGGATCTGTTCGAGCAGATGATGCCGGACTACATGGCGGTGCTCGACTCGAACATGACGGCCCGGGACCAGGCCGGGGTGGTGGAGGAGGCGCACAAGATCAAGGGCGCCGCCGGCTCCATCGGTCTGCGTCGCCTGCAGCAGCTGGCCCAGTTGATCCAGAGTCCGGATCAGCCCGCCTGGTGGGAGAACGTGGAAGACTGGATTGAGTCGCTACGCCGTGCCTACCCGGGTGACATCGCCCGCCTGCGCGCCTGGTTGCAGGCATGAACCCCAAGCCATGACGGCGCACCCAAGCGAGGGAGCCCAGAGGAGTGAGCCCATGTACCAGACCCTGATCCCGCCCCTGCGCATCGTCTCCAGGGGGGAGGAGAGCCTGCTGGCGGCGACCGAGTTCGATCGGGCCCGGATCGTCCAGGCAGCCCCGGTGCGCCGCTTGCAACAAAAGACCCAGGTGTTCCCGCTGGATGTGAAAGCCTCGGTGCGCAGCCGGCTGACCCACTCCCTGGAGGTGCAGGAGACGGGGCGCCAGATCAGCCGCCGCATCCTGGGGCGCTTGCCCGCCGAGGCGGTCTGCCCCTGGTCCTTCATCAATCTGGTGGAGATGGCCTGCCTGCTCCATGACGTGGGCAACCCTCCCTTCGGCCACTTCGGGGAGCAAGTGATGGGGCAGTGGCTCGGCGAGCAGCTCGATCCCCTGTTTGCCACTGCCGTGGGGACGGCGAGCGAGCAGTGGCCGCGGCTGCGGGCCGATCTGCTCGGCTTCGATGGCAATTCCCAGAGCCTGCGGCTGGTGCACAGCCTGCACGAGCTCAACCTCACCCTGGGCCAGCTGGCGGCCCTGTGCAAGTATCCCCAGCAGCAGGCTCTCGCCGCGGGCCAGGCCCAGCACCACGGCTGGGCGGCCAAGGGGGGCATCTTCTTCAGCGAACAGCCCCTCTACGCCCAACTTAGCCAGCGCCTGGGCCTGGCGCCGGGCTGCCGCCATCCGCTGGTCTATATCATGGAGGCGGCGGACGACATCTCCTACTGCATCGCGGATCTCGAGGACGCGGTGGATCGGCGGATCCTGAGCCAGAGCGAGCTGATCCAGGCCCTGGCCAGTGCCGACGAGGGGGAGTACATGCAGACCCTGCTCGGGGAATCCAGAGAGGGCAGCGAGGGATTCTTCCCCCACTTTCGCCAGCGACTGACCGAGGATCTGGTGGCGTTGGCGGCTCGGACCTATCTGGCCGAGCATGACGCCATCTTGCAGGGCCGCTATCCCCAGGCCCTGCTCAGCGGCCAGGCGCCGGCGGCCAGGGTGCTGGACACCCTCAAGCGGGTGGCGCGCGAGCAGGTGTTCATGCGTCCCGAGGTGGAGGCCCTCGAGCTGGAAGGCTACGCCGCCCTGCGGGGGGTGTTGTCGACCTACGCCTGTCTGCTGGCCCTGCCCGAGAAGCGCTTCTCCCGGCTGCTGGCGGGGGCGGGGGGCGCGGATCTCTTCTTCGCCCGTCGCCTGTTTCACCGCCTCTCCGCCCGCCATCTCAAGGCATACCGGCTGGCGGTGGCCAGCCCGGATGCCCGCTTCCTGTGCCACGCCGAGCAGGAGTGGTATTACCGGGTGCGCCTGCTGCTCGACTATGTCAGCGGCATGACGGACACCTATGTGCTGGAAGAGTACCGATTGCTGTCTGGGATCTGATCTGGTCTGAGATGCCCCCTGGCCCCTGCTCCATACTACGCAGGAGTGGCATGACAGGCGCCTGCCGGGCGGCGTTGGCAGCGGCATGACGGACACCTAGGTGCTGGAAGAGTACCGACTGCTGTCTGGGATCTGAACTGGTCTGAGATGCCCCTTGGCCCCTGCTCCATGCCACGCAAAAGTGGCATGACAGGCGCCTGCCGCCCCTGGATTTCCCCATGCTGACCCCTTGCCACCCTCCCCAAATGGGGGGCGGGTGGCGAGGGCCGGCTTGTATTGAATTCGGTGCTTTTTTACACTTCCGACACTTGTTCCACTTTTCACCCATAAGGAGACGAATATGCAACATTCAATGGTCAACGTTGCGACTCAACACGGCGCCTGCCGTGAGTCCGTTCGTACTCTTTTGCCGCGTGGAGTGAACAGGTAACCCTGTCACCATTTATCACCCGCGGTTCTTCCGCCGGGTGAATGTCTCCGCTCTTCGGGAGGGCCGCAAGGTTCAAACGGAGAGATCTTATGTCTATCGAACTGACCCTGCTGCGCGGTGCCGCGCGCCTGATCGCCTATCGTATTACCCGCATAGAGCAGCGCCGTACCCTGCTCAATCTGTCCCCTGCCCTGCTCAAGGATATCGGGCTGGAAGGGCAGGCGGTGCAGGTCTCCCACCTGCGGGAGCGGGAATATCAGACCGGCTTTCGGCTTGGGACGCGAATAACCTGATGGGTGGGGGCCTGGCCCCCATACCATCACCCATTGCTTACTCTGGGCGGGCCGTTGGCCCGCCTTGCCGTTTCTTTTCCCGCAGCAACTTTCTCTCATGACGCTGTTTCGTCGTCCGACAAGTGAAAAGCGTGCCGTGTCGTGGTGGTCACACCGCCTTGTCGTTTGGCCCTTTGCAGTGATTTTCCCTCATGACGCGTCCCCGTCGTCCGATAAGTGAAATAAGTGAAAAAGCGCGCCGTTTCATGGCGGTTACTCCGCCGTGGCACCGCAGCGCCACTGTGATACGCTCGCATGTCGACACGGCCGGGAGGGCATGAAGCCTTCCCTCCACTCGCACTCGCACCCGGGCGCGTGGTGACCGGCCCTCTCAATTCGGAGCCAAGAGGTTCCCTGCGGAACAAGGATGTTTATGAAAATTGCCGTAAAACTGTTGCTGGCCTTCGGCTTCGTCAACCTGCTGATCCTGCTCTCTGCCGTGCTCATCTCCCATCAGCAGCATCAGATCGCCGCCTCCGAGCAGGCGCTGATGCGCCAGGCCCTGCCTGCCTTGCAGCGGGACGAGGCGAGCCAGCAGGCCCTGGTGGCCACCGTTTCCTCCCTGCGGGGTTATCTGATCCTGGGGGCGGATCCCGCCCAGGGGGAGCGGCTCAAACAGGAGTGGCAGCAGGCCTGGCTGCGCATTGAGGGTCAGACCATGGCCCCCCCATTGGCCGAGGCGCTGTCCGCCTTCAAGGCGAGCCAGCAGCGGGTGTGGGATCTGGCCCACACGGATGACAACCTGCCCGCCCATACCCTGATGTTGCAGGAGGCCGGCCCCCTGGCGGAGGCGGCCCTGGATCAGCTGCAATCCTTCACCAACGAGGAGGTGGCGACCCAGGCGAGCGAGCTATCTGGGGACAGGCGCCGCCTGCTCAAGCAGGTGGGGGATGCCTACAACGGGCTCTCCAATGCCCTCTCCGCGCTGCGGGATTACCTCATCTCGGGGGAGGATGACTATCGCCAGAAGTATCTCTACTATTACCAGTTCCACCGGCAACGGGTGCAGGAGATAGAGGGGCAGGCGGCTTATTTCACCGAGGCGCAGCGGACGCTGTGGGGTCTGTTCGAGGAGATGTCGACCCCCTTCGGCGAGCTGGTCGATCAGGTGATCGCCGCGCGCCGGGCCCCGGACTGGAACCGGGCCAATCATCTGATGGCCCATGAGGTGGAGCCCGAGTTGCTTCGCCTGGGCAGCCAGCTGGCGGATCAGGTCCGTCAGACCCATGCCGAGGTCGACGGCATGGGGGAGCAGATGGAGAGCGCCAGCCGCCGCATCCGCACCATGCTGATCGCCTCCACCCTGGGGGTGCTGCTGCTCAGTACCCTGGTGGCGCTCTGGCTCAGCCGCCATCTGACCGGCGACATCCAGCGGCTCGAGCGCCGCGCCAGCCTGGTGGCGTCCGGCCGTCTGCCGGCCGAGCCCTTGCCGATGCGGCGCGGGGACGAGCTGGGGCGGCTGACCGGCTCCCTCAACCAGATGTCGGCCCAGCTGCGCCAGCTGGTGGCCGATATTCAGGGGGCGGTCGCGCAAGTGGAGGGGGTCAGCGGCGAGGTGAGCGGCACCACTCGCACCCTGGTCTCGGACCTTGCCAGTCAGCATCTCAGGGTGGATGAGGTGGCATCGGCCATCGATCAGATCTCGGTGACCAGCCGGGAGGTGGCCGGCAACATAGCCCAGGCCGCCAGCGCCGCCACGGCGGCAGAGAGCCAGAGCCGGGCGGGGGAGCAGGCCCTCGGCCAGATGGTGGGCACCATGCAGGCCATCTCCACCATGATAGGGGAGGCCAATGGCGCCATGGCGCGCCTCAGCGCCCAGAGCGAGCAGGTGGGCCGCGTCACCGAGGTGATCGCCACCATCGCCGAGCAGACCAATCTGCTGGCGCTCAATGCCGCCATCGAGGCGGCGCGGGCCGGGGAGCAGGGGCGCGGCTTTGCCGTGGTGGCCGACGAGGTGCGTCAGCTGGCCAGCCGCACCAGCCAGTCCACCGCCGAGATAAGCCAGACCATCGCCAGCATACAGCAGCAGACCCGGCAGACGGTGGCGACCGTGAGCACGGGCACCCGGCTGGTGGAGGAGGGGCGCGGCGCGGTGGAGAGCGTCAGCCATACCCTGCAGGGGGCCATCGATCGGGTGCAGGCGCTGAGCGAACAGCTGGGGGCCATCGCCACCGCCACCGAGCAGCAGTCGCGCACCGCCCGTGAGGTGGCCGGCGCCGTGGAGGAGATAGCCGGGCTCAGCCATCAATCCAGCCACCATGGCCAGCAAGGGGAGGCGATCGTGACGCGCCTGGCCCAGGAGACGAGCCGCCTCAGCCAGGCGATCAGCCGCTTCACCCTGCAGTGAGCGGCGCCTTTGGGCGCCAAAAGAGCGCCCCGCAACCTGAGGTGGTGGGGCGCTTTATCTATGGGCGTCAGGCAAGGATCAATCCAGCCGGCGAAACGCCAAGTTATCGAAGCTGCTGCTGGTCTCCTGATTGAGCAGGTTGACCAGCAGGATCGCCCGTTTCGCGCCGTCCGGCTCCAGGTAGATGGCCTCGAATCCGGCCAGGGGGCCAGATTCGATAAGTACCTTGTCACCCTGACTCGGCAGGCAAGCATAGCTGGCTCTCGCCTCGTCGCTGTCATCCTTGCTCATCAGCTGGTACACCAGCTGGCTGCAGATGGGGGTCCACTCCCGTCCGAAGTGGATGATGCGACTGATGCCCCGGGTGGACTTGAGGGTCACCGGGGTCACCTCCTCGAGATCCACAAAGATAAACAGGTAGTTCGGGAACATGGGTTCGCGGACGGGGACGCGCTTGCCACGGCGCAGCTTCTCGACCTCCACCATGGGGTAATAGGATTCAATGCCCTGAGCCGCCAAATGGGCTCGGGCACGCGCCTCTTCCTTGGGCTTGCAGTAGGCCAGATACCATTGTTTCATGCTGATTGTTTCTTGTTGTCGTCGTGCTCAGGGCTATGATAGCGGCAGAGACGAAAAAGGCCACGCTGACGTGGCCTTTTTGCCTGGAGAGCCGCTTACCAGCCCTTGACCAGACCCTCTTTGAACAGGGTCATGCCTTTTTGATAGACCTCGTCGGTCTGGAATGCCTGCACGAACTGCTTGACCTTCTCGTCATCCTTGTTCTCTTCACGAGAGACGATCAGGTTGACGTAGGGGGACTCCTTGTCTTCGACGAACAGGCCGTTCTCGGTCGGGGTCAGCCCGATCTGACCGGCGAAGGTGTTGTTGATGATGGCCAGATCCACGTCTTCCAGGGAGCGGGGCAGCTGGGCGGCTTCCAGTTCGACGATCTTGAAGTTGCGCGGGTTGGTAGCGATGTCCAGCACGGTCGCCTCCAGGCCGGCACCCTCTTTCAGGGTCAGCAGACCTTGCTTCTCCAGCAGGATCAGGGAGCGACCCAGGTTGGTCGGATCGTTGGGCACCGCTATCTGGGCGCCATCTTGCAGCTCGCTCAGGGCCTTGATCTTCTTGGAGTAACCGGCAATCGGGTAGACGAAGGTGTTGCCGACCGGCACCAGCTTGAAGCCGCGATCACGGATCTGGGCATCCAGGTAGGGTTTGTGCTGGAAGGCGTTGATGTCGATGCTGCCATCGTTCAGGGCCACGTTGGGGGTGACATAGTCGGAGAAGGTCACCACCTCGACGGTCAGGCCAAACTTGTCCTTGGCAACCTTGGCGGCGGTCTCGACCAGTTCGGTCTCGGGGCCGGCGATGGCGCCAATCTTCAGGGTCTTGCTCTCTTCCTTCTGGCCGCAGCCGACCAGTACCAAGCCAGCCAGCAGAGCCGCCGCGATGGATTTAATGGCTAATTTCATGAAAACCTCCTGTTAGAAATCGACGTTTAGCGATGATCGCATTTGTTGACCAGGCGCTCACCTGCGCTCTGGATGAGTTGAACCAGTACCACCAGAATGGCCACGGTCACCAGCATGACGGTGGGATCGAAACGCTGGTAGCCGTAACGGATCCCCACGTCTCCCAGGCCGCCCCCCCCGATGGCACCGGCCATGGCGGAGTAGTTGACCAGGGTCACCAGCGTGATGATGACGCTGTTGAGGATGCCGGGCAGGGCCTCTGGCAGCAGCACCTTGGTGATGATTTGCAGCGGCTTGGCGCCCATGGCCTTGGCGGCCTCGAGCAAGCCGTCCGGCACCTCCATCAGGGCCCCTTCCACCAGACGGGCGATAAAGGGAACGGCGCCTATGGTGAGCGGCACTATGGCGGCTATGGTGCCGATGCTGGTGCCGACGATGAGTCGGGTCAGCGGTATGATGGCGACCAGCAAAATGATGAAGGGCACGGAGCGGCCTATGTTGACCACGACCCCCAGCAGGCGGTTGAGCACCGGGTTGGCCAGGATCTGACCCGGTTTGGTCACGTAGAGGGCGACCCCCAGGGGCAGGCCGAGCAGGCAACCGAACAGGGCGGAGGCGGACACCATGATAAGGGTGTCGCCAAGGGCCGTGATGAGCAGATTAATCATGGCGTCGGACATAACCCATTACCTCCAGCTGAATGCGATTGTTGATCAAGGCGTGCGTCTGAGCGGCTTCAGGGGCCGTGAACAGCGGACTAGTCATGGCGTCGGACATAACCCATTACCTCCAGCTGTATGTGGTTGTCGATGAAGAACTGTTGCGTGGCCTCGCACTGGGCCTCGTCGCCGAACACCTCGGCCAGCAGGAAGCCGAACTTGACCCCGCCCGCGTATTCGATGTCCGCCGCCAGTATGCTGACGTCTATGTTGAAGCGGCGGCTCGCCTCCGAGATGAGCGGGCTGTCGACGCTGGCGCCGGTGAAGCCGAGCTTGAGCAGCGGATAGCTGTCGGGGACCCGGGTTGGGGTCATCCTGTCCTGATACTCCTGGGGCACGTCCAGGTGGATGGTGGAGTGGATGAAGTCGCGGGCCAGCTGGGTCTTGGCGTTGCTGAAGAACCAGGCCACTTCCCCCTGTTCGATCAGGCTGCCATCGCTGATGATGGCCACCTCGTCACAGATCCCCTTCACCACATCCATCTCGTGGGTGATCAGCAGTATGGTCAGCCCCAGCTTGACGTTGATCTCCTTGAGCAGGGTCAGGATGGAGCGGGTGGTCTGGGGGTCCAGGGCCGAGGTGGCCTCGTCGCACAGCAGCACCTTGGGGGCCGGCGCCAGGGCACGGGCGATGGCGACCCGCTGCTTCTGCCCGCCGGAGAGCTCGGACGGATAGGCATGGGCGCGGGCCTCGAGACCCACCAGGGCCAGCAGCTCCAGCACCCGGGCCTGGATGCGGGCCTTGTCCCATCCCGCCAGCTCCAGCGGGAAGGCGATGTTGGCGGAGACGGTGCGCGAAGAGAGCAGGTTGAAGTGCTGGAAGATCATGCCGATCTGGCGGCGGGCCTGGGTCAGCTCGCCATCACCGAGGGCGGTCAGGTCCTGGCCATCGACCACCACCTGGCCGTCGGTGGGTCGCTCGAGCAGGTTGACGCAGCGAATGAGGGTGCTCTTGCCGGCGCCGGAGGCACCGATCACACCGAAGATTTTGCCTTGGGGTACATGCAGGCTCACATCACGCAGGGCGTGCACGGCGTCACTGCCTTTACCGTAGACTTTGTTGAGGGCATTCAACTTGATCATGGATTCTTCCGTGCCAAAGCCTTAAAGCACAGGGCGCTACAGGCGGGTAAGTTGGGCAGAGGTTACACTGGGTTTGCTCTGTCATCATGGTTGATGATGCTAAGATGTCTGGATGGCTATGTCAACGTGTGTTTTTACGTCTAGACGTCTAAAACCTGGATCTCCCTCGCCACGAACCGGCAATGAAAAAAACCGCTCCGAGGAGCGGTTCTGGTCATCTGGGCCGCGTCACGGGGCGCGTCCCCCTCGCCTCACTGGGTCTGGCTGTCCTGCGCCTGCGGGGCCTGCTCCTTGAGGAAGCTGATCCAGGGGGTGGCACGACCGCTGACCTGGCCATTCTGGGCGGCCTGGGTGAAGGCGGTGAGCGCCTCCTTGGGCCGGTTCTGCTCGAAGTAGGCCACCCCGGTCAGGAAGGTGAGGTCGGCTCGCTGCAGCGCGCTGGCATTGCCCGCCGGCTTGCCCGCCAGGGCCACCAGATCCTGATAGCGCTTGCTCTGGATCATCATGCGCGCCATCTTGAGCTGCAACTCGGCGTTGGGCGCCTGGCGGTAGGCCGTCATCAGGGTATCGATGGCCGGTTTGAGCTCCTTGGCCTGATGCCAGTAGTTGGCCAGGGTCTTGAGGTTGGCCACGCTGCGCTCCACCTTGCCCTCCTTCATGGCCTTCTCCAGCACGCGGGCGCCGCGGTGGGGAATGCCGGCGAAGGCGAGGTAGTTGGCCAGGCGCAGCAGCTCGGCCTGCTCGGTCAGCATGCCGAGCCGGTAGGCGCTCTCCAGGGCGGCCAGCGCCTTGGCATCATTGCCCGCCTGCATATACATGGCCGAGAGCTGGGTCCAGTACTTCTTCTTCTCCGGGAACATGCCCACCAGGGTGGTCAGTACCTCGGTCGCCGGCTTGTACTGTTTCAGCTCGTAGTGCGCCCCCATCTTGAGCAAATACCAGGACTCGGGGGCCTTGCCGGCGGAGAGACGGATGGCACTGTCTACCGCCGGAATGGCCTCCCGGTACTGCTTGAGTTGGACATGGGCGTTGGCCAGGGTGATGTAGGCATGGGGGGTGGGCTTGTCATCCTTGCCAAGGCTGGCAAACCACTGCTTCATGGTTGCCACCGATCCCTGGTAGTTGCCCTCGGCCATGTAGAGCTGGGCCAGGTTGTAGCGCACCTGCTGGGCCACGGGCTGGGGCAGGCCGCCGGTGGCAATGGCAGCGGCGAAATACTTGGTCGCCTTGCCATATTGCTCCTGCTGCGCCGCCAGGAAGCCCAGGGTTTGCAGTATCACCCCCTTGTCATAGACCTTCTCCCCGACCCCCGAGAGGGCATCTTGCAACTTGGCATTGGCTTCGCCGTACTGCTTGGCGGCGATCAGCTCCTGGGCCTTGTTGACCGCGCGGTAGGCGCGGTCGGAGAGGGCGGGTTGTTCGGCGGCCCAACTGGCGGTGCTCATCAACACGGCCAGGGCGACCGGGGCCAATATCCCCTTGTGTAACTTGTTCATCGCCACCTTCCTTAGTTGACCGCGAATTCGATCTCTTGCCGCATGCGACTCGCTTGCGGCTTGCCATCGACCATGGCGGGTTTGAATGTCCACTTGGCCACCGTCTTGCGCGCCTCCTTGCCGAGGTCATAGCTGCGGGGCTGCTCCTTGACCACGCGCACGTTGCTGACGGTACCCCGCTCGGTGACGGTGAACTCCAGCAATACCTTGCCCGAGGCCAGACCCGCGAGGGCGGCCTTGCGCGGCATCATGGGCTCGAAGGTGGCCAGGGGGATGGCGCCATTGTTGCCTCCCATGCCACCGCCGCCACCCCCTGTGCTGTAGGCGCCGAGGGCGTTGCCGCCGGCGATGTTGACCGGCAAGTCCAGCTTGGGCATGTCCATGGCCATGGTCTGCATCTGCGGCTTGTCCGGGCTCGACACCTCCATCTCGGGTGGGGGGGGCGGGCGCTTGGGCGGCGGTGGCTTGGGCAGTTCTCTCTGTTTCTCTTGCAGCGTCTCCTCGGGCTTGATGCGGATGAAGTCGACCATGCTGACGTCGTCTTGTTCCAGCAATTCCCGGCGCTCCTGGTTGACCAGCTTGTCCATTCCCCAGAACAGGCCGAATACCACCAGGAAGGCGGCTGCGAAGGATATCAGGTATCTCATTGGTGACCCCTGGCATCAGCCTTCTTTATTGGCGGCGATGGAGATGTTCTGCACCCCGGCCATGCGGATCTGATCCATGACTTCCACCACGATACCGGACCTGGATTCGGTATCGGCCTGGATCACCACGGCGCCCTCCGGGTTCTCGGCACGCAGCCGCTCGATGTTGGCACGCACGGCGCCCACCTCGACCTGGCGCTTGTCGACCCAGACCTGACCGTTCTCACGCACGGCCACCATGATGTTGCCCTTCTTGACCGTCTCGGCGGTGTTGGCGCTGGGGCGGTTGATCTCCACCCCGGCCTCCTTGACGAACGAGGTGGTGACGATGAAGAAGATCAGCATGATGAACACTATGTCCAGCATGGGGGTCATATCGATCGCCGCCTCGTCTGCGCTGCTCGCGCTGTGACGCTTTCTCATAGCAAAAACTCCTTGCTTGTACCGGGTGGCCGGGTCTGGCCCGGCCACCGCATCGTTCCCTGACTCAACCGTGCTTCAGGCTGTCTTCCAGCTTGTCCACCGCCAGCCTGCCCTTGTGCTCCAGCCGGCTGGCGAAGAACAAGCCGGAGAGGGAGGCCACCATGCCCGCCATGGTCGGAATGGTCGCCTTGGAGATGCCGGAGGCCATGGCCCGCGGCGATCCCGTCCCCGTGATGGCGAGGGTGTCAAACACCTGCACCATGCCAACCACTGTGCCTAGCAGCCCCATCAGCGGACAGAGGGCGATCAGCACCTTGATGATCGGCATCCCCTTGTCCACCGCCAGGGCCACCCGGGAGACCAGCTCGCGCCGGATCTGCCTGGCAGACCAGGATTGATGGTCATGGCGGGCCAGCCAGGTCTGCTGGGTGCCCTTGGCCTGCTGCGGATAGACGGTCAGAAAATAGATCCAGCGCTCGAGCAACAGGGCCCACATCACCAGGGTGAGGAAGAAGATGGCGACCAGCACATCTCCCCCCATCCCCAGAAAGCGCCGGATGGATTCCACTTCCTCAATCAACCAGAACCACATGGAAGACTCCTTACGCTGCGGCTTTGGAGGCGTGCAGGCTTTCCTGATAACGGGCCACGAACCCGGCGCTCTGCTCTTCCAGCACCTGGATCAGGCGACGGCTCTGGGTCTGTACCACTGTGTAGAGGAACAGCATGGGCACGGCGACCACCAGGCCTTGCATGGTGGTGACCAGGGCTTCGGAGATGCCGCCGGCCATCAGCTTGGGATCGCCGGTACCGAACAGGGTGATGGCCTGGAAGGTGGCGATCATGCCGACCACGGTACCCAGCAGCCCCAGCAGGGGGGCGACCGAGGCGATCAGCTTGATGATGCCCACCCCCTTCTCCAGGGTCGGCACGTTGCGCAGTATCACCTCGTCGAGCTTGGACTCCAGATCCTCTATGTTGTCGCCCTTGTGGCCCTGATAGGCGGCCAGCATCTCACCCAGGGGATTGCCCTTGATGATGGCGTCTGACTTCATCTGCTTGCGCATGGCGCCGCCGAGGAGGGAGAGGCGGGCGCCGCAGAACAGGGCGATCAGCACCCCCACGGCCCCCAGGGCCAGGATGACGTAACCGACCACGCCGCCCTGATCGATCCGCTCGGCCAGGGTGGGGGACTGCACCAGCAGGGAGAGGATCACGCCGCGGGAGGGATCCACATAGATGGGCTCGAGCCCGGCGCCACCCTGCTCGAAGCCGGCGATGAGGGAGGTCATCTTGCCGTCGGGCTGACGGGAGAGCTCCTCGAACTTGCCGGTCTCGGGGACGAAGTTGAGGTACTTGCCATCGGCGACCGTGTTGAACTCGCCTATCTGGGTGACGGTCTGGTCGGCCTGGCTCCCCTCGCCATAGACGACGGTGGCCGGGATCCGGCTCACCTTGCCGGCGTCTATCATGCGGCTGAGGATGGTGGTCCAGAACGCCTCGAGATCACCGCTGGAGGGCAGCTCCTTGCTCTCGGCCAGCCTGGTGAGCAGCGGGCCCTGCTCCGGGTATTCGACCCGCAGCGGCGAGGCGTTGAAGATGCCCTTGAACTCGCCGGCGAACTGGCGCACCACCCCGAACATCTCCCCCATGTTGCCGGAGCGCTGGCGCAGGGTCTCGGTCAGCTCGGTCAGCTGCTTGTCGTTGGCGTCGAAGCTGGCCTTGAGCTGATCGCCCTTGGCGGTTTCGGCGGCGAGATCCGCCTTGGCCTTGGCCAGCAGGTTGGCCTGCTCATTCTTGTCGGCCAGGAAGCGGGCCTCCCGCTCCTTGTTGAGCTGGGATTCGGTCAGGCTGTCGGCCTTGACCTGGCTCAGCAGGGCATTGAGATCCACCGGCTTCTCGGCGGCGGTGACCGGCAGGGTGAACAGGGTCGCGCCGGCTATCAGCGAGGCGATCGTGAGTCTGAGTCCTTTCATGATGCTTTCTCCGCAGTGTGAACCGGCAGCTTGATCAGGGCAGGGGGCGCCTGCTTCTTGGCGATACGAAGGCCTTGTTCAACCGCACTGCGATACTCCTGGGGCAGGGTGTCCCACTGGCGGGTCTGCTTGTTCCACACCCCTGTCTCCATGCCGTCCGGGGATTGGTAGAGCAGGGCGATGCGACCGACCCGCAGGAATTCATAGGTCTTCTGGGCGCCATCCTTGTCCAGGCTGGCCTTGTAGGCTTCTATGGTGCGGCTGAAGCCCTCTTCTATCTGGTAGGCTTCGAGGATCTTGCGGTACTTCTCCGAGATGGTGACGTCGGCCCGGTTCATGAGGTCGGTCAGGGCGGCGACCCTGTCTTCGCGCTCCACCTGCTGGAACGGCAGGTCCAGCGCCACGAACTGCTCGAGGGCGTCGATCATCTTGAGCATCAGCGGCACCACCTCGGTGCTGGTTTGATCTATCTGGGCTATCTGGCGCGCCATGGAGGCCAGCTCGCTGCTCTGGGATTCCACCATCTTGCCGACCTGCTCGTTGTAGGTGCGCAGGCTGTCGAGCTGGCGCAGGCTCGCCTTGTACTGGGCCAGGGCGGACTCCGCGCTGTCGGCGTAGTTGTCGATCTTCTGCTGGGACACTTTCGAGGCATTGTCGGTGGCGGCCTGGGCGTCTACCGCCTGACCGGCGGTGGCGGCACTCAGGTTGAAGCTGGTCAACAGAGCGGCCGATACCAGGCTGCCCAGGAGCGCTTTCTTCATTGTCATAGTCCTTGTTTTCATAGGATTACCCTATCTCCGTTACTTCCTTGGAATCTTGGGCAAAGCCGGCCCGGGGGCCGGCTTGTTGTCATGTCAGCAAAGGGATCAGAACTTCTGGGTGTAGTCGAGGTAGTAGATGCGACCGTCGATGCTGTAGACCTCTTCGTCGTAGGTGAAACCATCGCTCTCGAGGGAGGGGGTGCGATTGAACATGTTCTTCACCCCGGCCTGCAGCTTGCCGTTCCAGGGGGTATCCACGCCGACGTTCAGGTTCCAGGTGGTGTTGGAGGCGATGTGGCCCACTTCCTCACCCGTGTCGGCGATATAGTCCTGGCTCTGGGAGTCGATGTAGTTCGCGCTCAGATAGGTGTCCATGTTCCACCACTGGGGCACGTTCACGCCGATCCCGGTGTTGAAGCGCAGCTGCGGCATGCCGTTCTGGCCGATCTTGTCGATCTCGGGGCCGCCGGCGTACAGGCCTTCCTTGTACTCCAGGATGTAGGTGCCGCCGAAGTCGTAGCGCACGGTGGCGACATCCAGGTCGTAGTTGTAATCGAGCTTGAAGTCCAGACCGCTGGTGTTCAGATCCCCCAGGTTGACCATGGGAGAGATGACGTTGCGGATCTTGCCGTCGCTGCGACGCTCGACCAGGCTGGAGCCGCCGTTGTTCAGCTCGTCATAGATGATGGACTGGGTGGAGTTGAGCTGGATGACATCCTCGATCTTGATGATGTAGTAGTCCAGGGAGAGGTTCAGGTTGTCGAGGGGGCTGTAGCTGGCACCGAAGTTCCAGGTGTTGGCCGTCTCTTCCTTCAGATCCTCGTTGGAGGTGCGAGTGGTGTTGTACTGCTGGTTCGGGCAGTCGGCCGCCGAGATGCCGTTGTTCTGGCAGTAGACGTAATCCTTGGCCCAATCCGCGGAGAAGGAGTCTGCCGCGTAGAGATCCTGCAGGCTCGGGGCGCGGAAGGATTGCGACCAGGAGGTGCGGAACATTAGGTTGTCCAGGGGCTGATAGCGCAGGCTCGCCTTGGGCGAGAAGGCGCTGCCAAAGTCGCTGTACTTGTCATAACGACCGGCGATGCTCAGCTCGACCTCGTCCAACACCGGGATCAGGGTCTCCAGGTAGACGGCGGTGACGTTGCGATCGCCGCCGGAGGAGTTGCCGGAGGAGCCTATGATGTTACCCGCCTCGGACTGGGCGTCATATTTGTCCGCATAGATCCAGTCGTTGTACTCGGCGCCGGCATACCAGCTGACCGGGCCTGCGGGCAGCTCGCCCATGTCCCACTGCACCCCGGCGTACCACTGGTAGAAGTCCATGGTGGAGCGGCGGCTGGTGTCGGCGGCCATGGCGGCCGTGGTGTCTGAATCAAACTCGCCATTGACGAACTTGCCATCGGCCACGGCCTGCTGGGCGGCAGAGGCCAGCACATAACCGGTGCCGTTCTCCTTGTTGTCGGTCTTGGAGTACATGTAACCGGCGTTCCACTGCATATCGCCTACGGCTTCGGTGGGCAGGGTGCCCTCAAAGGCCAGGTTCAGGCTGCCGGTGGTGTCCGTGACCAGGTTGTCGCGGGGGCCGACGTTGTTGAAGCGGTAGTAGACGTAGGCGGCTTCCCCCAGACTCTGGGTGGCGGCGGCGTCCAGGCCGTTCTGGCTGTAGAAGTCGGCATTTTTCGGGTTGGCCGCATCCACGGTGAAGAAGCCGGCAGCCGGGGCGAAGCGACCGAAGCTCTCGACCCGGGAGGCAACGATCTGCGGCACGAAGTCGACGCTGTCGCTGATGTGGTAGCGGCCGTTGAGGTAGAGGGTGTCGCGGCTGCGGGAGGCGGTGGTGGCGGCCACCTTGCCGTAGTCATAGTTACAGCCGCCATCGAAGTTGGTGAAGGGCTCTTTGCAGGTGCCGTTGGCGTCGGTCACCCCGGCCAGGGGGCCGTAGCTCCACTGGGCATCGCCATTGCCATCGACGCCGGTGATCCCCTCGACGTTGCGGCCGTAGGCGCTCGGAGACTCCTTGCCCTGCTTGCTGAGATAGTCGCGATCCCGGGCGAAGATGATGTCTTTCTTGTCATGTTCATAGACGGCCATCAGGGAGCCCTTCTCCCCGGTGATCCCGGCCATCACTGAGCCGCTCTTCTCATCGCCCCCCTCTTCGCTCGGGCTGCCGAGGCGGCCCTGGAACTGCAACCCTTCATAGTCCTGCTTGAGGATGACGTTGATCACGCCGCCGATGGCATCGGAACCATAGATGGCGGAGCCGCCGTCCAGGTTGACTTCCACCCGCTCAACGGCGGCCATGGGAATGGTGTTGAGGTTGATGGCGGTGCCGCCCATGGTGGGGGAGCCGGCGACCCGCTTGCCGTTGAGCAGCACCAGGGTACGCTCGGAGCCCAGCCCGCGCAGGCCGACCGTGCCTTGCGACTGGAAGGAGCTGCCCGAGGCGGGGGAGACGCCACCGAAGGAGTTGTAGGAGGCTTGCTTGAGGTAGTCGGCCACCGTCTGCTGGCCGGACTGTTCTATCTTGGCCTTGCTGACGGAGACAACCGGGGTGGCGCCTTCGACGTCGACGCGGGAGATGCGTGAGCCGGTGACCTTGATTTTCTGCAGCTGTTCGACTTCCTGTCCCTCTTCTGCATGGGCAGAGGGGGCCGCCACTGCTGCGCTCGCCAACGCGAACGCGATGGCAGCAGAGATCCTGCTTTTCCTAAGCATCGCTTATATCCTTCCTGGTTGTTTATTGTTTGCTTCCTGAACCGCCCTCGTTGGAGCGGTGCGTAAGGCTTATCAAGTTTTGGCGGCGGGCGTCAATTGACCGCCCCTGGCTGGGGGAGTCAGGGTGGGAAGGGTGGGAATACCGAGTGAGTGGCGTTTTCTTGGTGAGATATTCTGGCTGAAAAACAAACCGCGAGTTAATGTTTTGTTAATTTCGCTTTATTCAAATTATCCGATTAATGTGGAACTTATTAGTATCGGCACGGTCTCTCTGTTTTTTATTCCATACTTTCCCTCTCTAACGACATTTTTATCTGCATCTCTGCCGTTCGCCCCTGGCCTTCGTCATGGCTGGTCTGATGAGCATGAATGGCCCCTTTTCTATATACCTGGAAATAACCAGGGGGAGGTCTTCTATTAAGATGATGAAAAACATCGTTTTTTGTTAACTTCCTGACGAAATGCAAACAATGTTTTAATGGGTTTAATCATTTTTTAATGCTGGATTTTTATCTTGAATTGGGTTTTTCAGAAAAAAGAGTGCAGTGATTTACGCTGTGGCGACAGTTTGGCGGAGGAGGGCGGTTATGGACTTCGTTTTACTTGATTTTTGTTGCAGAGGTTTTACAGTGGCCGAGCGGATTGTTTGCCAAATAGTCACTCAATCCAGCGAGTAATGCCAGGAAGGAGAGGCGAGTCACAGGAAATGACTGGCCACACAATAACAACAAGGACGAGGTTCAACCCACCATGCTGTCGTATTTCTTACGTCGGATGCTTTTGATCATCCCGACGTTTCTCGGTATCACGCTGCTGGTCTTCACCGTTACCCGTTTCGTGCCGGGTGGCCCGGTGGAACGCATGCTGCTGCAGGCGCAGGTCTCCCAAGGCGAGTCCGGACGCTCCAGTGGCAGCAAGGGCGCGCAGGCCCTCTCGGACGAGCAGATCGAGGAACTCAAGGCCTTCTACGGTCTCGACAAGCCCATGCTGATCGCCTACTGGGAGTGGCTGCAGAAGCTGGTGGTGCTGGATCTCGGCGAGTCGACCCGCTACTACGAGCCGGTGTGGGATCTCATCAAGGAGAGGCTGCCGGTCACCGCCTTCTTCGGCCTGGCCACCTTCCTGCTCAGCTATCTGGTCTCCATCCCGCTCGGGGTAGCCAAGGCGCTCAAGCACAACAGCCGCTTCGACTCCCTCAGCTCCATGTTCATCTACATGGCCTATGCGCTGCCCGCCTACGTGGTGGGGATCTTCCTCATCACCGTCTTCGCGTTTCATCTGGAGTGGCTGCCCATGGGGGGCTTCCCCGGCGATGACTTCGAGTACATGGAGAGCAGCTGGGACCAGATACGCACCCTCTTCGCTCACGCCCTGCTGCCCCTCATCGCCTATGCCATCGGGGATTTCGCCATCCTCACCATGACCATGAAAAACAGCCTGATGGAGAACCTGTCGGCGGATTACGTGCGCACAGCGGTGGCCAAGGGGCTGCCGTTTCGCAAGGCGGTCACCGACCACGCCATGCGCAACAGCCTGATCCCCATCGCCAGCCATCTGGGCAGCGTGCTCACCGTCTTCTTCGGCGGATCCTTTCTCATCGAGACCATCTTCAACATCGACGGCATAGGCCTGCTCGGTTACGAGGCCATCGTCGAGCGGGACTACCCCACCGTCATGGGGATACTGGCCATCACCTCCATGCTGATGCTGGTGGGCAACATCGTCTCCGACATCTGCGTCGCCCTGGTCGATCCCCGCGTACGGTTTGGAGAGTAATCATGAGTCAGATCTCTATTGCCATGCCGATGCTGATGTCACCCTATATCGTCTCCGATATCTGCGTTGCACCTTC
>NZ_JBSTYM010000024.1:0-51989 GCF_054052445.1 Aeromonas crassostreae
GGCTTGCGCGCCCCCCAGACCCCCCCCCCCCCCCCGGGGCCCGGCTGGCTCCCCCGGGGCCCCTCTCGATATCGGCGTGGTGAAGCAGGATCAGGAGCGGGATGCGAGCAGCCGACCATCCCGCTCCATGCGCCAGCAGAGCAGACCCAGGCTCAGGCCCCGGCCGACCATGAGCGCCGCCATCGCCGCCCAGAGCGCACCACTGCCCAGGGATTGCGCCAGCCACCAGACCGGGAAGAAGCCGCCAAATACCGCCACCAGCATGCTGTTGCGCATCTCACGGGCCCGGGTCGCCCCGATGAAGACCCCATCGAACAGGAAACACCAAACCGCCAGCAGCGGCATGGCCACCAGCCAGGGCAGGTTGTGTTGTGCCTCCCGGATCACCTCGGGCAGATCCGTCATGCTGGCGACAAGGCCTGGTCCCCCCAGGGCGAACGCCAGGGTAAAACCGGCGGCAATCAGCAGGGCCCAGCCCAGGTTGAGCACTATCACCTCCCGCAGCCCCTGACGGTCACGGCGCCCTATGGCGCGCCCGACCATGGCCTCGGCCCCATAGGCAAACCCATCCAGCCCGTACGAGATCAGCATCAGCAGATTGAGCAGGACCGCATTGGCGGCCACCGTCACGTCACCGAGCCGGGCTCCCTGCAGCGTCATGAAGGCGAAGCAGAGCTGCAGGCACAGGGAGCGGATGAAGATGTCACGGTTGAGCCCCAGCAGACGCAAGAAGACAGGCCACTGCCGAAAGCGGTGCAGGGCGCCCTGCCAGACCGCCGGATCCAGCGCTCGCAGGCGGCGGCTCACCAGCCAGATGCCGACCCCGAGCGCACAGTGATCGGCGATGAGGGAGGCCGCCGCCACCCCTTTGACCTCCCAACCCCATTCCAGCACGAAGAGAGCATCGAGGGCCATGTTGACGAGATTGGTCAGGATCAGCAGCGCCATGGGCGTACGGGCATCCTGCAAGCCCAGCAGCCAGCCCATGATCACCAGGTTGCACAGGGCCGCCGGGGCACTCCAGATCCGCACCGCCACATACTGGCCCGCATAGTGCTGCACCTCGGCCGAGCCTCCGCTCAACCCAATGATCTGGGGCAGGAGGGGGAACACCAGCAGCATGATGCCCACCCCCAGCAACAGTGCCAGCGCCATGGCCCGCATCAGGGTATCGAGCATCTCCCGCCCGCAGGCCGCGCCATGGGCCTGGGCGGTCAACCCTGTGGTCGACATGCGCAGGAAGCCAAGCAGCCAGAAGATGAGATTGATCAGGGTCGCCCCGACCGAGACTCCACCGAGAAACCAGGCCTGACTCAGGTGGCCGATGACCCAGGTATCGACCAGCCCGAGCAGGGGGGTGGTGATGTTGGAAAACACCATGGGCAATGCCAGGGCGAACACGGCGCCGTGGCGGGCAGGGTCCCGCAGCCAGTCGGGGAAACGCGCCACGGGCTCAGCTGCCGGACAGGGTCAGGATACGGTCAAAATCCGAGACCAGTGCCTTCATCGCCACATGAGGCACCTGACCCGGGGCGGACTCGGGTCGAAAGATGGCTTGCAGCTGACCTTCTGGATTGACCAGCACGATGGAGGCCGAGTGATCGATGAGGTAATCCTTCTCCCCCTGCTCGGCGATTGAGTAGATGAGTCCCAGGTTGCGGACGAAGGGGAACAGGGCGCCATGGGGCGCGGTCGCCGCCTTGAAGTCGGGCTGGAAGAAGGCGACGTAACTCTTCAGGCGCGCCGGCGTGTCCCGCTGGGGATCCGCCGAGATGAAGACCACCTGGCTGCGCGCATCCAGCTTCTGCAACTCGGGATAGACGGACCTCAGATCGGCCAGGGTGGTAGGACAGACGTCGGGACAGAAAGTGTAGCCGACGAACAGGAAACTCCAGTGCCCTTTCAGGTTTGCCGGCGTGAAGGGCTGGCCATCGGCATCGGTCAGCGAGAAGGGGCCAAGGTCTCGCCCAGCGGCATAATAGGTGGCCTGTTCAGGCTCTTCGGGTTTGTGGATAAACCAGGCGCTGGAAACACCCGCGATAAATACCAGCAATAACAGGGGGAAACGCCACTTAGCCATAGTCAATCCAGTGATCCGCCAACAAGACGATGAAGAGTACCATCAGATGGGTGATGGAAAATTTGAAGCATTGTATCGCAGTCTGCTCGTCCGGGGAGAACTTGAGACGCCAGGCCCACTGTACAAACCTCAGATTGAGGCAGAGGCTGCCGATCAGATAACCCGGGCCTGCCATGCCAACCAGCCAGGGCAGCAGGCACACCAGGGTGAGCAACAGGGTGTAGAGCAGCACGCAGGTTTTGGTGAACTCGATGCCATGGGTCACCGGCAACATGGGAATATTGACCCTGGCATAGTCATCTCGTCTGTGGATGGCCAGCGCCCAGAAGTGGGGCGGGGTCCAGGTGAAGATGATGGCCACCAGCAGCAGGGCGTGGGGATCCAGCGTCCCGGTGACCGCGGTCCAACCAAGCAGGGGAGGCATGGCCCCCGCCAACCCGCCAATCACTATGTTCTGCGGGGTCGCCCGCTTGAGCCAGACAGTGTAGACGACGGCATAACCTATCAGGGAGCCTGCGGTCAGCCAGGCGGTCAGGCCGTTGACGCCCAGCCAGAGGATGGCGATGCCGCCGGCACAGAGCGCCAAGGCAAACGTCATCGCCTGACGAGTCTCGATACGCCCCCTGGCGACCGGCCTGTGGTGGGTACGCGCCATGCGCAGGTCTATGTGCCTGTCGAGCACATGATTGATGGCGGCCGCCCCTCCCGCGGCCAGGCCAATTCCCGTCAGGGACAGGAGCACCAATCCCGTGCCCGGCAGCTGACCGGTGAGGTACATGCCGACCAGGGCGGTGAGCAACAGGAGCGCGACCACCTTGGGCTTGGTCAGCATCAGATAGTCTTGCCAACGCCATCTCGCCGTGGCGTGCAGTGCATGCGTTCGCGCCATCTCAACGCTCCTCTGTTTGGGCCGACCGGCGGCCGAGTGCAAACCAGACGGTCACCATGGTGAGCAGCAGCAAGGCGGCCACCCCATGGTGAGCCAGGGCCACGGGCAAGGGCAGCATGAGCCCAATGTTGCTCACCCCCAGCACCACTTGCAGCAACACCAGGGTGGCCAGCACGCCTCCCAGAACCGCCCATCCCTCTCGACCCAGCTGCCAGGCCAGCCACAGCAGCGTCAGTACCGTCACCAGGGCCCAGCTTCTGTGGGTCAGTTGTATGGTCATGCGAGCCCCGTAGGGCAGCACGCCGAACTGATAACTGTCGCTCGGCGGCGGCACGGGATCGAACGCGCGAATGAAGTCGAGCCAATGCCACCAGGGTCCCTCGCACCAGGGCAGCTGATGACAGGTGAGCGCCGCATAGTTGGCCGACGTCCAGCCGCCAAGGGCTATCTGGATCACCAGCACCACCAGGCCTACCCGCAGCAGCTGCAGCGTCCGCCCGGGCGCCTGCACCGATGGCGAGGCGTGTGTCGCTGACCAGTGTCTGAGCGCGGCGAGCCAGAGCAAGGCCAATATGGTCATACCGCCCAGCAGATGGCTCAGCACCACCAATGGAAACAGGTTCATGGTCACCGTCAGCATGCCGAGCAACCCCTGACCCACCACCAGTGCCAGCGTCAGCCAGGCGAGCCGTCGGCCCTGCCGTCGGTAGAGAGAGAATAGGGCCTGAGCGAGGATGACAAGCCCGAGCAGGCCAGCGCAATAGCGGTGGATCATCTCGTTCCAGGCGAGGTGGGGTTGCAGCGGGGTATCCGGGAAGCGGCGCTCTGCCAGCATCAATTCATGGCTCTGGCTCGGCACCAGGTGAAAGCCGTAGCACCCGGGCCAGTCCGGACAGCCGAGTCCGGCCTCCGTCAACCGGGTGTAGGCGCCGAGCACCACCACCACCCCCGCGAGCAACAGGGCACACAGACTGATCCAGCGCATATTCCCCCCATGGGCCCAGTGGGCCAGATGGTCTCTTGTTATTATCCGATCCTTGATAACTTCAATAGCTTGCGAAGGTCTGCCAGCAATGCCTCCCCGGCCGCGAGGCCCCCTCCCGCCTCCAGCACTATGGGGTAGCGCAGTATCAGCCGTCCCTGGGGATCGGCGATATAGATGAACCCCTGGGCCAGGCCGCTCTGATTCTCCGCCACCTGGATCAACGGATCGCCGCTCTCGCCGCCCAGGCGCATGGGCACCACCCGCTCCCGCTCCTGGCCAAGCGCCAACCAGCTCTGATGCAGCAGGAAGAGCCCGGCCTCACAACGGGCATCACACACCGCCTGCGTGGGCATGAGCATATGCCAGCGACCCTGTTGGGGAACCTGCCCCTCTACCCACTCCCCTTTCGCCGTCACCCCACCTTCGAACCAGTGCTGGTTCAGCACCAGCCAGGCGATCGCGGGAGAGGCCAGAAAGACCAGCACCAGACCGAGCAACGGCATCATCTTCATTCAACCTCCTTGTCATCGTCATAGGAGGACGCCTTGCGCCACCACCAGAGCGTGAGACCCGCCAGGGTCAGGGTCATGGCAAACCACTGCACGGCATAACCGATGTGGCGCTCGGGGGTCATGGGGCTATCCGGCTTGTGACGCACCAGGTCGGGCCAAGGGCCGCCTTCCTCCAATATCAGGACAAAGGGGAGTACCGGCCGCTGCCACCGTTCGGTCAGCCAGGCGGTGTCTATCGCCTGGACTCGCGTTGGCCACTCTTCCTCTGGGCCGCCGAGACGCAGAGGGGGATGATAGGGGCGCGCCACCCGTCCTCGAATTCGGTACTCTCCTGCCGGTTGCGAAACAGCTGGTATAACCTGACGATCTTCTCCTTGGGGCACCCAACCCAGATCGACCAGCAATAACCCCTGTGCCGTAACCAGAGGGCGTAAAACCTGGTAACCCGGCTGCCCTTGATAAACCTGGTTATCGAGGAAGAGGGTGAGCCCTGGGGCGAATCCCCCTTCCAGTGAGAGCTGATAGCCATACCTGTCCTCCTTGACCAACAGGTCCTGCAGACTCAGTTCAAGCTGGCCACGCTGCTGACCTTGGTCAAGCAGCTGGCGCTTTTGCGCTGCACGAGTCAACTGCCAGCTGCCCAGCCAGACCATGAGCAACCCCATGGTCAAGGCCAGCACCAGCAGGCCAACCCTGCCTTTTGCCCCTGCAAAACCGCCTATAATCATGGCATTACCCTTAGAGTGACGCCCATGATCATCAAATTCCTTATCGTATTGCTGCTCGCCATGGTACTGATTTCCCTGTTCAGGGCCCTGTATCAACTCGTCAGGGGCCAGACTCACCTGCCGGCGAGCCACTACCTGGGGCGCAGAGTGATCTTCTCCGTGCTGCTGGTCATATTGCTCTTGCTGGCCATGATGAGCGGCCTGCTGACCCTCAATCCCTCACCTTTCTGATCACTCTCTAAAGGATATAGACGAAAACAAACAGGCAGAGCCAAACCACGTCAACAAAATGCCAGTACCAGGCGCTCGCTAGGAAGGCAAAGTGGTGATGCGCATTGAAGTGTCCCTTCATGACCCTGAGCCACATGATGGCCAGCATCAGGGTACCCAGGAAGACATGCATGCCGTGGAAGCCGGTCAGCATGAAGAAGGTGTTGCCATAAATGCCGGATTTGAGGGTCAACCCCATCTCGGTATAAGCGTGGTAATACTCAAGCACCTGCAATGACAGAAAGAGGAGGCCGAGCAGTACGGTGCTGCCAAGCAACAGCTTGACCCTGTTGCGATGGCCCCGTTCCAGGGCCTGGTGAGCGAGCTGCAAGGTCACCGACGAGCTGAGCAGCAGCAGGGTATTGATAAGGGGCAGGCCTTGCCAGGGCATGGCCTCGGTCTGGGTCCCCCCCGGAGTGGTCACCAGTGGCCAGATGGCCTTGAAGTCGGGCCAGAGCACTTGGTGAGTGCTCAGATGGTGCAGATGTTCTCCCCCCAGCCAGGGTACTGACAGCACGCGTGCATAGAAGAGTGCCCCGAAGAAGGCACCGAAGAACATGACCTCGGAGAAGATGAACCAGCTCATCCCCTGGCGAAAGGATCTGTCCATCTGTGGGCTGTACAGCCCGCTCATCGACTCGTGGATGACATGGCCGAACCAGCCAAACAGCATGCCCGTGAGAGTCAGGGCTCCCGCCAGCAGGAGCCAGCCCCCGGGGTTGCCATGGCTGATCAGCATGCCGGCTCCCGATGCCATCAGGAACAAGCCAACCGCCCCCATGATGGGCCAGGGACTCTGCGCTGGCACATAGTATCTCGAATCGTTCGCCATTCTCGCCTCCGATACCGGACTCTCGATCCCCTTGCCCGGGGTAAGTTCAACCATTTTGGCCGCCCTGGCCCGCCGCCTTGGTCACGTCATACAGGGTGTAGGATAGGGTCAGGGTATGCAGCTCGGCCGGCAGCGCCTGATCGACATAGAAGTACAAGGGCAACTGGGCCTGCTCCCCGATCGCCAGATGTTGCTGCTGGAAGCAGAAACACTCCGTCTTGTGCAGATAGCGGGCGCCGATCCCCGGCGTGACGGAGGGCACCGCCTGCAACACACGTGCACTGTCGGCCGCGTTTTCAACGTTGAAGTGCGTGCGGCTCAGCTCGCCCGGGTGCACCTTGATGCGCTGCACCACGGGGGCAAACTTGCCCTCGAACCCAGGGAAGGGATAGGCCACCAGCTCCAGCGTCACGGTGCGGCTGCTGTCTATCTCGCCCGTCGCGGCCGTGGCGGCCACGGACGCCGTCTTGCCATTGATCCCCGTGATCCGGCACAGGACGTCATACAGGGGCACCAGGGCATACCCGAAACCGAACATCAGCAGGGTGGCCAGTACCAGTTTGAGAGTGAGCCGGGCGTGCATGTCACTTCACCTCTGGCGGGGTGGTGAAGGTGTGATAGGGGGCTGGCGAGGGAACCTCCCACTCCAGGCCATGGGCCCCATCCCAGGGTTTGGCCGCGGCCGCCTTGCCACCGCGGATGCACTTGATGACCAGGTAAAGAAAGATGAGCTGGGACAGACCAAACGCGAAACCGCCCAGGCTGACGATGCCGTTCACATCGGCGAACTGGATGGAATAGTCGGGGATCCGCCGCGGCATGCCCGCCAAGCCGAGAAAATGCATCGGGAAGAACAAGACGTTGACCGAGATGACGGAGCACCAGAAGTGCCACTGGCCGAGTCGTTCGTCATACATATGGCCAGTCCACTTCGGCAGCCAGTAGTAGGCCGCTGCCATGATGGAGAAGACGGCTCCCGTCACCAGGACGTAATGAAAGTGGGCCACCACGAAGTAGGTGTCGTGATACTGGAAATCCGCCGGTGTGATGGCCAGCATGAGGCCGGAGAAGCCACCCATGGTGAACAACACGATGAAGGCGATGGCAAACAGCATGGGCAGCTCGAAGCTGAGGGAGCCTCGCCACATGGTGGCTACCCAGTTGAACACCTTCACGCCGGTGGGCACCGAGATCAGCATGGTGCAATACATGACAAACAGCTCGGCAAACACCGGCATCCCCGTGGTGAACATGTGGTGGGCCCATACCAGAAAGCTCAAGCCGGCGATCGAGGCGGTGGCGTAGACCATGGAGCTGTAACCGAACAGCGGCTTGCGGGAGAAGGTGGGGACAATGGCCGAGATGATGCCAAAGCTCGGCAGGATCATGATGTAGACCTCGGGGTGACCAAAGAACCAGAAAATATGCTGGAACATGACGGGATCCCCACCCCCTGCGGCATCAAAGAAGCTGGTGCCAAAATACTTGTCGGTCAGCACCATGGTCACCACCCCCGCCAGCACCGGCATGACGGCGATCAACAGGAAGGCGGTCACCAGCCAGGTCCAGACAAACAGGGGCAGCTTCATCCAGGTCATGCCGGGTGCCCTCAGGTTGCAGATGGTGACGATGACGTTGATGGCCCCCATGATGGAGCTGATCCCCATGATATGGATGGAGAAGACAAACAGCGCCGTGCTGTCCGGGGAGTAGTGGGTGGAGAGAGGGGCGTAGAAGGTCCAGCCAAAATTGGGGCCGCCCCCTTCGGTGAACAGGGTGCCGAGCAGGATCAGGAAGGCGAACGGCAAGATCCAGAAACTCCAGTTGTTCATGCGCGGCAATGCCATGTCTGGCGCCCCTATCATCATGGGGATCATCCAGTTCGCCAGCCCGGTAAAGGCGGGCATGACGGCGCCAAACACCATGATCAGGCCGTGCACCGTGGTCATTTGGTTGAAGAAGCCGGGGTCGACCAGCTGCAAGCCGGGTTGAAACAGCTCGGCACGGATCACCATGGCCATGGCGCCGCCGGTCAGAAACATGATGAAGCTGAACCAGAGATAGAGGGTGCCGATGTCCTTGTGGTTGGTGGTCAGCAACCAGCGCAACAAGCCTCTGGGCTGATGGCCATGCTCTGCCTGATGATCGAGATCCGTGACGACACTCATCTTGCTCTCTCCTACATGGATTTGCCCTTGAGGAAGGCGTCGACATCCTTGGCCTGAACCTCGTCACCCTTGTCATTGCCCCAGGCGTTGCGTTCATAGGTGATGACCGCCGCCAGCTCCTGCAAACTGAGCTGCTTGGCGAAGGCCTGCATGGCCGTGCCCGCCTTGCCGTTGAGCACAATATCCAGGTGTCCCGCCTTGGGACCCAGCGCGATCTGGCTGCCCTTGAGGGCGGGGAAAGCGCCCGGAACCCCTTGCCCGTTGGCCATGTGACAGGCGGAGCAGTGGCCAAGATAGACCTTCTCGCCGAGCGCCATCAGCTCATCCCGGCTCATGGTCATCGAGAGCAGCTTCTGCTCTTGCTCCTTGGCCGCCAGCTGCTCGGCCCGCGTCTTGCTCAGCCACTGGTTGAATTCGGCCTCCGGCTTGGCGATCACGACGATGGGCATGAAGCCGTGCCCCTTGCCGCACAGCTCGGCACACTGACCCCGGTAGAGGCCGGGGTGATCGATGCGGGTCCAGGCCTCATTGATGAACCCAGGGTTGGCATCCTTCTTCACCGCAAAGGCCGGCACCCACCAGGAGTGGATCACATCCTGGGAGGTGATGAGAAAGCGCACCTTCTTGCCGGTGGGCAGCACCAGAGGGCGATCCACCTCGAGCAGATAGTTCTCCCCCTTGCGGCGCTTGTTGTCTATCTGCGCCTGAGGCGTGGCCATCAGGCTGTAATACTCGACACCGTCGTCGAAATAGCGGTAATGCCATTTCCATTGGGAGCCCGTTATCTGCACCGTCAGGTCGGCATCGCTGGTATCTTCCATGGCGATCAGGGTGCGGGTAGCGGGTACGGCCATGCCGATGAGGATGAGGAAAGGGATCAGGGTCCAGAGGATCTCGACCCGGGTGCTCTCGTGGAAGTGGGCAGCCTGCGCGCCCTTGTCCTGCCGATGATGCCAGATGGCCCAGAACATGACCCCAAACACCAGCAAGCCTATCAGGGCACAGATGATGAGTATGGTCATGTGCAGGTCGTACACGTTGCGACTGACGGCGCTGACCCCCTCCGTCATGTTGAAGCGCATGCTGTTGCCGAGCGATGACTCGCTCCAGACACACAGAAAGATTGAGAGAGTAATCAGGACTCTTTTCACTCTGCCCCCCATTGTTAGCGCTGCCCTGCCGGGCGTCTCTTCCCCGAGATTGGTCTTGCGTGCCAATCAACAGGCTAAGTAAAGCAGCAAATGAGAATGTGTGAAAAAAGTGTTAAGAAATAAATTGAAAAAACAGCAGGGAATAAAAAGGCCCCGCGAGGGGCCTCAATCACATCCAGTCGGCGTTGCGGATCACGCCGACGGCCAGTCCTTCTATGGTGAGATGCTGGCTCGCCAGGTCGACGGCGATAGGCTGCAACTCTTCGTTTTCCGGCAACAGCCAGACCTGGCTGCCCTTGCGCTGGAAACGCTTGACGGTGACATCCTCATCGAGCCGTGCCACCACCACCTGACCGTTGCGCACCTCCTGGGTCTTGTGCACCGCCAGCAGATCCCCGTCCATGATGCCGATGTTCTTCATGCTCATGCCCTGCACCCGCAGCAGGAAATCCGCTCGCGGATGAAACAACGCAGGATCCACCTGATAGTGGCTCTCGATATGTTCCTGGGCCAGGATGGGCTCGCCGGCCGCCACCTTGCCGATGAGGGGCAGCCCCTGATCTTCGTTGGCCGCCTCCTCTACCTCGTCGAGCAACAGACGGATGCCCCGCGAGGTGCCCGGCAGGATCTCGATGGCCCCCTTCTTGGCCAGCGCCTTCAAGTGCTCTTCGGCCGCATTCGCGGATTTGAACCCAAGCTTCTGGGCGATCTCGGCACGGGTCGGCGGCATACCGGTCTCGCTCATGTTGACCTTGATGAGATCAAGAACCTGAGCCTGGCGGGGAGTGAGGGGTTTCATAAGATTGGCACCTGTCTTTTTATACAGCACACTGGCAGTATATACAGTGTGCTGACCAAGGCAAGGCTCGACTGACAATTGTCGCAGGCAAGGCCAAAATAACCCTGCTCCGGCCCTCATCGGCGGACTCATCGTACCTCTCGGCGACAAGCCCTGCGTGATTTGCTATGCTCACGCCGCATTTTTTTGGAGAGCAGACGCACATGTCCCTCGGGCAGAGTATTTCCAGAGCCATACTGCAGTGGCCGGTCAGCGGCTTGGTCAATCACAAGAGCCTGCCGGAAAATCCCATCACGGAACTCAAGCTGGATCCGGCCAGACCCATCGTCTATGCCCTGAAGACCAGCTCGATCACCGACCTGATGACACTGCAGCAGTGCTGCGAGGATCTCGGTCTGCCGGGTCCCTTCACCCCGCTCGAACTGGGGGGCAGAACCGTGCCACGCTACGTCTGCCTCGATCGGCCGCCCCCCCTGTTCGGCTCACGCAGCAAGCCGCTCCCCTTCCTGCAGGAGTTTCAGCAGCTGCTGGACTTGCACAAGCTGGATGCCGATCTGGATGTGCAGATGGTCCCCGTCACCCTGTTCTGGGGCCGCGCCCCGGGCCGGGAAGGGGAGGAAGCCTCCGGCTGGAACATCATCAGCAGCCTGGCGCCGAACCGTCTCAAGAAGGCGCTCATCGTCATCCTCAAGGGGCGCGAGAACCTGGTGCGCTTCTCCCCGTCGCTCTCCCTACGCCACATGGCGGACAAGCACGGCACGGATCAGGCTATCGCCCACAAGCTGGCGCGGGTGGCCCGCATTCACTTCAGCCGCCAGCAGCTGGCTGCCACCGGCCCCAAGCTGCCCAATCGCACCCTGCTGTTCAGGCAGTTGCTCGATTCCGGCGTGATCCAGCAAGCCATAGAGGAAGAGGCCGGGCGCGAGGGCATCAGCCTGGAGAAGGCCAAGAAGCGTGCCCATGACTACATGGACGAGATCGCCTCCGACTTCTCCTACCGGCTGATCCGCCTCGGTGAGAGCTTCCTCGGCTGGCTGTGGAACAAGCTCTATCGCGGCCTTTCGGTCAACGGCGCCGAACAGGTGCGCCAGCTGGCGCAGGAGGGACACGAGATAGTCTACGTCCCCTGCCATCGCAGCCACATGGACTACCTGCTGCTCTCCTATGTCATCTATCACCAGGGCATGGTGCCGCCCCACATAGCGGCAGGCATCAACCTCAACTTCTGGCCGGCGGGCCCCATCTTCCGCCGCGGCGGCGCCTTCTTCATTCGCCGCACCTTCAAGGGCAATCCGCTCTACAGCACCGTCTTTCGCGAATACCTCAACCTGCTGTTTGCCAAGGGCTATTCGGTGGAGTTCTTCACCGAAGGGGGCCGCTCGCGCACCGGCCGCCTGCTGCCCCCCAAGACCGGCATGCTGGCGATGACCCTGCAGGCCATGATGCGCGGACTGGACAGGCCGGTGACCCTGGTCCCCGTCTATCTGGGCTACGAGCACGTGATGGAGGTGAACACCTACCACAACGAGCTCAAGGGCAGCCGCAAGGAGAAAGAGAGCTTCCTGCAGGTGCTCGGCATACTGCGCAAGCTGCGCAACTATGGCCGCGGCTTCGTCAACTTCGGCGAGCCGCTGACTCTCAACGGCTATCTCAACGAACACGTGCCGACCTGGAAGGAGCATATCGGCGAGGAGGAACGCCCCGAGTGGATGGCGGGCACCGTCAACCAGCTGGCCGAACTGCTGATGACCCGGATCAACGATGCCGCCGCCGTCAACGGCCTGACCCTGAGCGCCCTGGCACTGCTGGCCGCCGAGCGCCATGCCCTGACCCGGGACGAGCTGCAGACCCAGATCAACACCTATCTGGATTTGCTCAAGCAGGTGCCCTACAGCGAGCGGAGCACGCTGCCCCAGGACAACGCCAAGGATCTGCTGGATCAGGCGATGGAGCTCAACAAGTTCGAGGTGAGCGAGGACAAGCTGGGCCAGATCGTCAGCCTGGACCGCTATCAGGCGATCCTGTTGACCTATTACCGCAACAACATACTGCACCTGTTCGCCCTGCCCTCCCTGGTGGCGGCATTGATTGAGCGCTGCGAGGGGATCTCCCGCGGCGAGATCGTCGCCCGCTGCGTCGACATCTACCCGCTACTCAAGACAGAGCTGTTCCTTCGCTACCAAGAGGAGGAACTGCCGGAGCTGGTCGATGCCCTGCTGGCCGAGCTGCAACGCCAGCAGCTGATCGAGGCGCGCGATGGCGGCTACTGGGTCAATCCGGGCAACCAGATGCGCCTGCTGCTGCTGGCCGAGAGCATCCAGGAGACACTGCAACGCTACGCCATCGTGCTGACCCGCATGCTGGCCCAGCCCCACATAGAGGCGGAGCAGCTGGAGGCGGACGGCCTGATGATGGCGGAGCGCCTCGGCACCCTGCACGGCATCAATGCTCCCGAGTTCTTCGACCCCAAGCTGTTCAGCACCCTGATCCACACCCTGCGCAGCGAAGGTTACCTGGATCCGGGCTGCAAGCCGGATCTTGGCCGCTTCCAGGCCCTGGCCGACAACATAGTGCCGCTGCTGAGCAACAAGATCCGCCGCACCATACAGGCGGGCAACCGGCAGCCAGGCTGATCATGCCAGCCAATGAAACAGGGCCCCAGCACGGGGCCCTGTTTCATTGATGCTCCTATCACCCGCCTGTCCGCCTCTTGCAACCCATCCACGTGAGCATCCGTCAGAAACGACCAGGGCCGCATCCTGCGGCCCTGGCATCGAGATGGCGCAACCGGCCGGTTACCAGTAATGCAGTACCAGCCCGGCAAACACCAGGGCCCCGACATAGTTGTTGTTCAGGAAGGCCTGGAAGCAGGCCTCCCGCTGCCGCTCCCGGATGAGCCGCTGCTGGTAAACGAACAGGACGGCGGCACCCAGCAGACCCCAGTAATAACTGGCCCCCAGCGTCATCAGCTGGCCTGTTCCCAACAGGATCAGCAGGGTTGCCAGCTGCAGCAGGCCGATGATCAGCTTGTCGAAACGGCCAAACAGGATGGCACTCGACTTGATGCCGAGCGTGAGATCATCATCCCTGTCCACCATGGCGTACTGGGTGTCATAGGCGATGGTCCACAGCACATTGGCCAGGAAGATGAGCCAGGCCGCCGGGGGCAAGGCATTGGCCGCCGCCGCATAGGCCATGGGGATCGACCAGGAGAAGGCCAGACCCAGCACCAATTGGGGGATGGGGATGAAGCGCTTCATGAAGGGGTAGCAGACCGCCAGCACCAGGGCGGCGAACGACAGGGCTATGGTCAGCGCATTCTGGGTCAGCACCAGGGCAAAGGAGAGCAGTGCCAGCACGGCAAACAGTGCCAGCGCCTCCCTCGGGCTCACCTTGCCCATGGGCAGGGGCCGCCCCGCGGTGCGCTTCACATGACCATCGAAATGACGATCCGCGTAGTCGTTGATGACGCACCCCGCCGAACGCATGGAGAAGACCCCTACCACGAACACCAGCAGGGTGCCGAGCGCCGGCACGCCCCCGGCCGCCAGCCAGAGCGCCCACAGGGTGGGCCAGAGCAGCAACAAGGTGCCGATCGGCTTGTCTATCCGTGCCAGCTGGACATAGGCCAGCCCACGCTCCTTGGTCAATACAGTCACAGCAACTCCTTGTTTTAAACTGGAATATCAAGAGAAACGGCGATAGGCGCGCCAGGATCCCACGCTATTGTGGTTCCTGGCTCAATCCAGCCACGACGGTGAGGGGAGATCGGTCAGCACGAGGCCGGGCAAGAGCACCTCGTGCACCAGCAGGGGCCAGCCATTGAGATAGAGGCGCGAGCGCCGCCCCCAGAGCGACAGTGGTTGGTCCTGTGCATCCGTCAACGTGAAACGGGCCAGTTGCAGGCCATCCCGCCGGGCGGGAGCCGCGCCGAAGAGGCGCTCTCCCAGGGGCTGATCCCCCAGCCGATCCAGCCCAGCCCCCGTCAGCGCCGCCTCGGCAAACAGGGTCCATCCCAGTACCGCGGGCCCGTTATCGCCATGCAGCAACACCTCCCGTCGCAGGCCGGCATCGACCCCCAGCAGGCCCTGTTCGTCCGGGGCCAGCCCTTGCAGGTGGTGACCAAGCAGCTCGAGAGAGAAGTGGTGGTTGTGGCGGCGCAGGCGCGCCGTCATGGAGCCCGCGTCGAGCAGCCAGGGCGCGAGTCGCGCCGGTGGCTCGGCCAGCACAGGCAGCAACCAGTCACTGGTCCGCGTGAGGGGAACAGTCAGCTCGGATTTCACCGCATCACCATCCAGAGAGTTCCGTCATCAGGTTAAAATCGGGCTTATTATCGGTAAATCGATCGAAAAATGTAAGGAAATCCGTGCTTGACGCCCCAGCGGCCAACATCAAAAATGGGGCATCTCACCAGTCTGAGTCCCTACCATGCCCAATGTATCGCAACGCGTTCGCCAGCTCGTCCCCTTGCTGCTCGCCCTCCTGGCCAGCCCGGTCTGGGCGGCAGACCCCGCCGCCGATGCCACGACCCAGCAGGATGGGGTCGCCTACCACCCGATGGAGCCCGACATCATCACCAACTATCTGAGCGAGGGTAAGACCCTGGGCTATGTGAGGGTCACGGTCGAGCTGATGGCCGACAATCACGGGGACCTCAAGCTGCTGGAAGTGCACGATCCCCTGATCCGCGACGCCATCATCCGCCTGATGGGCAGCAAGACAGCGGAGCAGATCAAATCCCTCGCCAGTCGTGAAGAGCTGCGCAAGGAGTGCGAGGCCAGAGTCAATGAACTGCTGGTGCGCGAAACCGGCAAGAAGGCGGTCAAGGAACTGATCTTCACCAAGTACCTCTATCAGTGAGGTCGGCGCCTGTATTCGCAATGCAAATTGATTAGAATACGGCGAAGTCATAAGCCAAGGTGATCGACGCGGATGGGCAACAAGACCCTGTGTGAATGGCGCCGCCATGAGATCCCGTTCGATCTCAAGACGCTGCGCAAGATAGTACGCAAGCCCAAGTTCGTCTGTGGCAAATGCGCCCGCAGCGCCAACGACAAGGCTTACCTCTGCCAGCCCTTGCGGCTCAAGGAGAAGTGACTCGCCGCCAGCGAATGCGGATTGCCCTGACCAGCTGACCAGGCCGGGCTACTGATCCGTCCACCCCTGCCTACCCTGGGCAAACAGCTTGCGCGCCTGGGCATCGTTGGGACAGACACCGCGATACTCCTCCCCGGAGCGACCGGCCAGATAGAGGTGCTCGGGACGACAGTACCAGGCGAGCCCCTTCTGGTGGCCCTGTGACCACAAGGCATCATCGACCCTGTCGCCACAGCGGGTCTGGTGAAATGCGACCCGCTGGGCGGTGAATCCCAGCTTGCCATCGGCTTCCCCCACCCCGTCCCAGGGTTGCTCGCACGGGTCGTCCGAGTTGGAGACGCAGCCGCCGAGCAGAGCGGCGACGCAGAGCATGAGTAATGGGCGCATCTTGATCCTTGAGCGTCATTCGGGCTTTCATTCTAGCGAGCCAGTCTCCCGCCACCAAGCCCGGTTTTCACCCACCACCAACAAATCAGGCGGGCCAAGGGCCCGCCTGATTTGTTTACCGTCTGGCCTCACTGGTCGTCGAAGTCGTCGTCAAACTGCCAACTGTCGTCGTCCAGCTCCTCCAGCTGCTCCTCCCAGGATTCCGGCTCCCAGTCATCGTCGAGCTCGTAATCCGGCTTGTGTCCACCCATGCTCATTCTCCTTGGACAGTGCACCCGCTCTCAAAGTCTATCCAGAAAAATGGGGCTCGCCAGTGCGCGATGGGCGGACTCCCGGCCGGGCAATTCAGTCGAGCCCGTCCAGGCAACGGGACAGGGTGCGAGCCAGCGCCCCCTGATTGCGCAGCACCACGGCGCGGGCCTGCTCCCCCCGCTCGCGACGCTCCTGCTCATCGGCCAGCAGGGTGCTCACCTTCTCCCCCAGCTCGTCGCTGCGTGCCACCACGATGGCGCCGCCCTGGGCCACCAGCTGGCGAGTGATGTCGCTGAAATTGAAATAGTGGGGCCCCGTCAGGCAAGGTTTGCCCAGCGCCGCGGGTTCCAGCAGGTTGTGGCCACCCACACCGACCAGGCTGCCTCCCATGAAGGCCACATCGGCCGCCGCCAGCATCGACGGCAACTCGCCCATGGTGTCCCCCAGATAGACGCCGTCCTCCTCGCGGATCGGGTCGCCGCCGCTGCGCCGCACGCAGCCGTAAGGGGCGCACAGCTCGGCCACCCGATCGAAGCGCTCCGGATGGCGGGGCACCAGGATCAGCAAGGCCGAGGGATGGCTAAGCCGCACCCGATCGAAGGCGGCCAGTACCTGCTCATCCTCTCCCTGATGGGTGCTGGCGGCGATCCAGACCGGCCGATCTCGGCCCAGCGCCTGGCGCAGGGCTAGCCCCTTGCTCAGCACCTCGTCGCCGAACTGGATGTCGAACTTGATGGAGCCGGCCACCGCCAGCCGTTCACGGCCGATGCCGAGTCGATGGAAGCGATCCGCGTCATCCTGATGCTGGCAGAGCAGCAGGCCAAGGGGGCGACTCAGGGCATCGAAGGCCCCCTGGAAGCGGCGGTAACGCCCGCAGGAGCGCTCCGAGAGCCGGGCATTGATGATGGTCACCGGCAGGTGGCATGCCTCGCAGGCCGCCAGCCAGTTCGGCCACAGCTCGGTCTCCATCACCCAGAGCGCGCGAGGCTTGAAGGTGGTCAGAAACCTTGAGACGGCCCAGGGATAGTCGAGGGGGGCGTAGCGATGCATCACCAGATCGCCGAGCCTGGCCGCCTGTTCGGCGCCGGTGCGGGTGGTGGTGGTGAGCAGGATCGGCAGATCCGGGCGCTCGGCCTTGAGGGCCCGGATCAGCGGGCTGATGGCGAGGGTCTCCCCCACACTGACCGCGTGGATCCAGAGCGGCGCCTCCTGCCCGGTGGCAGGTGCCCGCCCCAGGTGCTCGCGCCAGCGCGCCCCGAACCCGGGCTTGCCACGCCTGGGCCGGTAGAGCGCCAGCAGCGCCAGGGGCAAGCCCAAATGGATCAAGAAGTTATAGAGCAGTCGATAGCCCATCAATCGCCCAGCTCCAGTCGCTTGCCGGCCTCGATCACCTGCTCGGGCGGCAGATCGTTGAGGCATTTCAGATGGCCGAACTTGCAGGTGCGCTTGAAGCAGGGGCGGCACTCTATGTCGGTGTGCACTATCTCGACCCTGTCCGCCAGAGGCGGCGTATAGAGCGGCGAGGTGGAGCCATAGACGCCGATCAGCGGCCGGTTCAGGGCCGCGGCGATGTGCATCAGGCCCGAGTCGTTGGAGATGACCTGGCGGGCCAGGGCCATCAGGTCGATCGCCTCATGCAGGCTGGTCTTGCCTGCCAGCACATGGCAGTGACTCTGGCTGCGGGGATTGAGGCTGGCCCGGATCTGGTTGGCCACCTCCACATCCTTGCCGGAGCCGAAGATCCACACCTGCCAGCCCTCGTCGAGCCGGATCTGGGCCACGGCCGCGTAGTGGCGCTCCGGCCAGCGCTTGGCGGGGCCGAATTCGGCCCCGGGACAGAGCACCAGCACGGGGCGGGCGTTATCCAGTCCGAGTCGCTCAAGCGCCTTGCTCTGGTTGATGAGATCCACATTCAGGGCCGGGTGGGGAATGGCCGGGATATCGGCCCGGCTCTTCATCTGCGCCTTGGGGTACGCCAGGGCCAGATAGGCCTCCACCATCAGCGGGAAGGCGGATTTGTTGCTGCGCAGGTCGTTGAGCAGGCCGAAACGATGCTCCCCCTTCCAGCCGGTTCGCACCGGTATCCTGGCAAACCAGGGGATGAGCGCCGACTTCAAGGAGTTGGGCTGGATGATGGCCTGATCGTACTGCTCGGCGGCCAGCTGCTTGCCGAGCCGGCGCCGCTCTCCCAGCTTGAAGTCACCGTGGCCGAGGGGCATGGGCACCGCCTTGTCCACCTCCGGCATGCGCGCGAGCAGGGCGCCGCACCAGGCCGGCGCCATCACGTGCAGCTCGCAGCCGGGGTGGTTGGCCTTGATCGCCTTGTAGAGGCTCTGGGACATCACCATGTCGCCGACCCAGGAGGGGCCGATCACCAATATCTTCATGCTTGTTCTGTTCCTGCGTCTTGCAACACGCCTCTCACGAAGTCTTCGCCGGCCACCCAGCTGAACACCTCATGGGCCTTGATATGGGTCTGAAAATAGCTGTGCAGACCATAGTGATGATACCCATCCCGTCTGACGGTGCGCCCCCACCAGCGCTTGAACCGTTTCTCCAGCCTGTCCTTGGCGTGCAGGTCGTGCATCGTCTCCATGGCCACCACCTTCTCCTTCTGGCGTGCCAGCGACAACGGGTGGCTGTAGCAGCGCCAGGGCCCCAGCGGCGAGGTCTCCTGCTGCCAGGGCGGCAGCGTGGTGCCCGCATGCTCGGGTCCATAGGGGAAATCATGGACCCGGCGCAGGTGATTGGCATAGAGCAGCACCCGGGCCGGCACCTGGCCGCTGCGCCGGATCGCCAGGGCCAGGGCACGGGCCGTGGCCACATGATCCCCATGGGGGTCCACTTCGGGATGGGTCACCAGCACGGTACTGGGTCTGATCTGGGTCAGCAGGGCCGCCAGATCGGCCAACAGCAGCGCCCCCTGGTTGTCCGGCTGCTCATCTCCCGGCAACGGCCGGGGATTCCAGCGCCGAAACGGCGCCGGGGTCAGCGCAGGCAGCTGACCATGGGCCACCCTGGCCTCCGGGTCGGCCACCAGCCTTGCCAGGCTGTCGTTGAAATAGCCCAGGCAGAACAAACGGGCGGCACTCACCCCGGCCAGCAGCGGGGTCGTCACGCTGTTCCAGGCCCGGATCACCCCCTTGCGTGCCGAGGCGCTCGGCAGATCCGCGTCCAGACCCGGGATGTATTGGCGATCCAGCCGACCGAGCTTCTCCCCCGCACTCAGGGTCACTATCCAGCTGCGTTCGGCATGGTCGCTGTAGAGCCCGAAGGCGGCCAGCTCCGCATCGTCCGGATGGGGGGAGAGGATGAGCACAGGGCCATCCGCCAGCGCCGGATTGGCGAAGGCCAGCAGCCGGGCCTGCTCCTGCCAGCGGCAGTCGATGCCCCGCAGTCGCACCCGATCCAGCTCGCCCAGACCCGTCAGGTTGAGAAAGCGCCTGCCCCGCTGGTTCGCTTCGAAATATTGCTCACTGCCGACGCTGTCGGCGTCGATGCGCAGGCACCCCTGGCGCCGCTTGTGGGTCGCCTCATAACCAAATTCCAGCAACAGGGTGTGCTGGGTCAGCTCACCGGGAGCGGCCACATCCAGCCTGCCATCCGGCGACAGCTTGACGGGGGAAACCCAGCTCGGGGCCAGGGGATAGCGATGATCCTGTGTCGTCATGATTTAATCCTGAATGAGGGCGAGGAAACGCCTGGCTATCTCGCCATCATCGAATCGCTCGACCCAGTGAGGCTGGAGCCGGACCGGGTCGGCCAGCGCCTCACCCATCTTGGCGGCCAGGGCGACCTCATCGGCTGGCGCCAGCAAGCGGGTCTGCTCCTCGATCAGCACCTCGCGGATGCCGCCGGGCACATCCGTGGCCACCACCTGGGTGCCGCAGGCAAGCGCTTCAATCAGCACCAGTCCCAACCCCTCGGTGCGGGAGCTGAGCACGAAGGCTTCGGCACGGGCGACCCAGGGATAGGGGTTGTCTCTGTGGCCCAGCAGGATCACCCTGCCAGCCAGCCCCAGAGACTGCACCTGCCGCTCCAGGGCGGCACGCTCGCTACCCTCGCCGATGATCACCAGTTTGCACTCCAGCTGCGCCCGCTTGAATGCCCGCAGCAGCAGGCCCTGGTCCTTGACCGGCACCAGCCGCGCCACATGCACCAGGAAGGGGCCTTCGATCACGGGGTCGGGATCATACTGCGCCAGCTGGCGTACTCGTGCCAGGGGGACACCGTTGTGGATCACCGTCTGGCGGGCTGGCCGCACCGAAAAGTGGGACAGGGTCTGCTGCAACACCCTGGCGATGCCGTGGGAGACACAGATCACCTGCTTGTCCTGAAACAGCTTGGCGGTGAGCCAGCCACCGAGGCGATAGCCCCTGAGCTTGGAGGAGGGCCCCTCCACCAGCTGCCAGCAACGGGGGTCGCGCAGATCCCACAACAGTTCGAACGCCCCCTGGCCCCGGATCAGGATCTGGTCGAAGGAGCCGAATCGGGCCTCCATCTCGGCTATCCGCTCTCTGGCCAGGGCGCTGGTCCGCCAGCCAGTCCAGACGAATCCAGATCCCGGCAGCAGATGCCTGAGCAGGCCTCGCCCCAGCAGATCCCAGCCCAGCCCGGCCAGGCCACGCCTGGCGTCACGCTCAATGTCGCCCCCGGCGTGCAGTTGCACGGCGGGATCCGGGCTCAGTCTGGCATCCCCGCGCAACACCCAGATATGCACCTCATGGCCCTGTGCGACCATGGCATTGGCCAGGGTGATGCTGGCCTGCTCTATGCCTCCTTGTTGCAGGCGGCGCAATATGATGAGAATGCGCTTCATCTGGCCGCATCCGCCAGACCGCGGGGATAGCGGCGGCGCCAGCAGAGGGTCACCAGGCCCCCGACTATGATGTTGAACACGAAGGTGCCCGTGCCAAACGACATGTAAGACTCGAAGTTGTTGACGATGACCCAGAACACGAAGAAGCAAAAACCGAACACCAGCACATCGGTCGGCATCAGGCCCGCCCGCCAGGTCAGCCAGCAATCCCGGCCAATGGCCCCAGCCAGGCCCAGCAGCAGCAGGGTTCCGGCCAGGCCGTAACTGAGCTGCACCTCGAGGAAATAGTTGTGCAGATGGCCAAACTGCTGCTTGACCCAGTCAGGCAGGGCATCGGAGTGGGCCAGCACCCGGCTGCGGGCCTGGGAGCCCCAGCCGAACCAGGGCCGTTCCATGATCTTCTCGGCGGCCACCTTCCAGGTGTTGGCCCGGATCCCGACGCTGGTGTAGGGGATGTCGTCCCAGTCGCCACGCAGCAGTTGCTGGATGACCGGAGCCTCTTGCTCGTAGCGCTGCTCCACGTGGGCGATGCCACGCTCCCCCAGGGTCAGGCACAGCAGGGCCGTGGCCGCGAGTAGCAGGCCGAGCAGCCAGCAGCGGGGACGCTTGAGCCAGACCCAGAACACCAGGGCCAGCAGCAGGGCCAGGAAGATGGCGAGGAAGATGGCCCGGGTCTGGGTCACCATGATCCCCAGCGCCGCCACGACCAAGGCGCCCAGCCAGAGCGGCAGTCGCCACCAGAGCCGCGGGCCGGCCGCCAGCCAGCGCTGGCTGAAGCAGAGACAGCCGAGCATCAGGGTGCCGAAGTACATGGCCACATGCTGGGCGTTGCGGATGCCAAAATCGACCCTCACCCCCGCCATGCCCTTTTGCCACGCCTGCCAGTCAGCGGACGAGCTCAGCACGGCGAACAGGAGCCCCAGCGCGGCTATGCCCCACAGCCAGAAGACGTTGCGCAACCTGCCCGCCAGCAGCACGGCGGTGGCGAAGAAGAAGAAGATCTTGGTCAGTCGATCGAGGTGGGGATTCGGGCTGGAGATGACGGTCGGCGCCAGCATCCCCAGGCACCAGGGGATCAGCTGCACCAGCACCGCCAGCAGGACAAACTTGAAGTAGGTATCGAGGGCCATGCGCCTGTGGGAGGTCAGCATCAGCAGCAGGGTCATGGCCAGAAACCCCACCTCCATCGCCTTGCCGACCCCGCCAAACCAGATGCGGCAGAGGGCATAGATCAGCAGGCAGGCGACACCCAGGCCCCTCAGGTAAGGAGACAAGCCAGCCTCCTCTCCCCCGCCCCATTGTCCATCCAGGCGTTTGATGATGTTTGTATTCAAGGTGTGGCTCGCTGCGGCAATGACAAGGCCTCAAATTGAGGCAAAACGCTCTCGGCGAGGAAGGGCTGATAGTAATCCGCCGTGATGATGACGGGGGCGGCATCCATGCGGGCGATGGCATCGGCCAGGGCCGCCTCGTCTTGCAGCGGCACCAGGAAAGCGGCCAGCTCGCCACTCAGTATCTCCTTGGGGCCGGACGGACAATCGACACTCACGATCGGGGTGCCGAGGAAAAGCGACTCAATCAACACCCTTGGCAACCCCTCCCCATCCGAGGTGAGGATCAGCGCCTTGGCGTGCTTGATGTAGGGATAGGGATTGGTCTGGTAGCCGGGCAGCATCACCCTGGATGTCAGGCCGAGCTCGTCGATGAGCCCCCGCACCCTGGCCTCCTCCTCCGGCTTGCCCTTGCCCAGCAGCAGCAGGGGCGTCTGCACCCCGCTGGCCCGATAGGCCCGCAGCAGCCGGTCGTGGCGCTTGCGATGCTCGAAGGTGCCCACATTGATCAGATACTCCCCGGCGGGCAGGTCGGCCGGCTCGGCGGCCATGCGCACGAAGCCTTCCCGCTCGTAGGGGTTGTAGATGGCGAGGATCCGCTCCGGGGTGAGTTCGGCATCCTGCAGCAGGCCCTCGACCACCCCCTGGGAGCAGCCAATCACCTTGCGGCCGTTATAGAAGCGCTGCAGCTTCGCCTTGGCCTTGGCCTTGGCCTTGGGGGTATAGCGGGAGGCGAGCATGTTGCTCTTCACCCAGAACCAGAGGTTGGGGTGATCGAGGTGGCGGGTGATCTTGTCACAGGAGCAGGAGAGCACTACATCCGGCGCGAGGCGACGGATGGCCCTGGCGATACGCCAGGCTTGCCATTTTTCGACCAGAACATTGGAGAGGGCCTTGGTGACCCCATTGACCAGGGCCAGGTTGATCACCTCCAGCTCAGGCGGCAGACGATGTTCGATCAGGTCGCGCAGTATGAAGACCGTCACCCTGTGGCCGCGCTGACGCAGCCCTTCCGCCGTGTTGATGAGAGACTTTTGCGCGCCACCACCATACAAATCTTCAATCACAAATACGAAACGCTTGGAGTTCATGCATCATCTCATCAAGGAATAACGTCGGTCACTCGGTGAGTCACCGATCGGCCCGCCCGGCGCGGCAACCACCCGCCCCCTGGCAGACAGAGGGAGCACGACAGGGGCGAGTAACACCCGTATCGGGATGAAAAATCATCTTGGCTGCCAACAAATCGACTTGAACAGCCATAAAGCGGCACAACCCATGCCAAGCGAGCAAAGGATAGTCGGCGATTTTCCGTGACCCCCAGCGGCAAGTCAAACTTTGCCCACCAAACTTGAATCAGGATAGAATGTGGCTCACCTTCCTTCGCCGGTTATTTCCATGGAACAACAACAACCTGTCACCCTGGCGGTGGCCCTGACCACCTTCAACAGCATGCGCTGCCTGCCCATGGTGCTCGATAGCGTGCAGGGGCTGGCACAACGCATAGTGGTGGTCGACTCCGGCTCCACCGACGGTACCCGGGAATATGCGGCCGGGCGAGGCTGCATCGTCATCGAACGCCCCTGGCCAGGCCCGCTCAAGCAGAAAGTCTTCGCCATGGAACAGTGCGCCCCGGCCAGGTGGATCCTGCTGCTCGACTCCGACGAATCCCTTGAGCCCGAACTCAGGAGCGACATGGAGCGGGTGCTGCACGAGGACGATCCCGCCATCAGCGCCTGGGAATTCCAGCGCAAGATCTGGTTCCTCGGCGGCTGGCTCCACCACATGTATCAGCCGGAGTGGCGTCTGCGTCTGGTGCGCAGCGATCAGTGGCGGATGGAGGGCAAGATGGACCTCTATCACGACAAGCTGGTCACGGACGGCAAGGTAGGCAAACTCAAGGGCATCTGTCGGCACGACTCCTATGCCGACATCAAGGATGCGGTGCTGCGGGCCCAGCGCTACGCCGAGCGCGCCGTGGGTCGCGAGATGAAGGGGGGTCGCTGGTACGACTTCATCTGGTGCATCATCGACGTGCTCTGGCGCCACGGCATTCGTCAGCGCGCCTTCCTCGATGGCAAGCGCGGCCTCATCATGCTGGGCATCACCATGGCCTCCAAGCTGATCCGTCAGGCCTATTTCTGCCAGCAGCGGTTGCAGCCGCCGAAGAAGGACTGGGAAAACCCCGTGGTCTGAACGACCTCAAAAGCAGCATCATTCAGGGCCCGTCATGGGCCCTTCTGCTGCGCCCGTCAGGCAGGTTGCCAGAGCGCCCTGCCCCAGTGCGCGATGGCGCCGGCCATGGTCTTGGGATCGAGCTGACTCATGTCCTCGGGATGATCGCTGTCCTCGGGGGGGCTGAATGCCAGGTGGCGCCCCTCCTGGTTGAGCGGGCGCCAGCGCAGCGGCCGGGCCGAGCGGTGCGCCGGGAAGAAGCCCACGGTCGGGACATCCAGGGCGGCCGCGATGTGCAGCGGCCCCGTGCTGCCCGCCATGAACAGGGCGGCATTGGCCAGCACCTGACAGAACTTGGGCAACCCCTCGTCGGAACGATAAATCCAGCCGTTGCCGCCATGGGCCAACAGCTCGGCCGCCAGCTGCTCGGCCTTGGTCTCTTCCCCGGGCCCGGCGGTCAGCACGCACTGCAACTCGGGGCAGGCCTGGTTGAGCTTGATGATGAGCCGGGCATATTGCGCAATGGAGAGGTTGTTGGCCGAGCCACCGCTGCCCGCATGCACCATCAGCCAGGGGCGCGTCACCTCCAGACCCAGCTTGTCGGCGGTCTCGGCACGCACCCTGGCCAGCAGCTGGGGCTCGAACGCCAGATAGGGCGCCTGCGGCTCGACCACGCTCGCCTGCTGATCGGCCAGGAAATGACGGATCAGATCGAGGTTGTACTCATACTCCGGCTTCTGGGAGCGGGAGCGGCGCTGCACCAGGCGCTGGTTGTAGAGCACCTGGGCCAGCTTGGTGGCCGGGGCGAGCCGGTAGGGAATGTGGGCCTTCCACACCAGCTTGGCGTTGCGGGTGTTGGAGAACAGGCAGATGGAGGCATCGAAGGCGGCCGCCTTGATGCGGGCCAGCAGGGCGCGCTGCTGCTCCTTGTCGGCGTGGGCGCCCGGATCCAGGATCACCTCGTCAATCCAGGGGCAGAGCCGTGCCAGCGGCGCCGTATAGCCCGGAACCAGGGCCGTCACATGACAGTTCATGGAGCGCTTGAGCATGGCAAAGCTCGGCCAGGCCAGCATGAAGTCACCAATCTTGTCATTGCGAACAACCAGAATGCGTTTCATAAAAGATCCCTTTGCTCCCCACACCCAAGGCGGGAAGGCTGAATGCGCGATGGGGTATTCTTGCCTGATGCACTGCTATTCTCAAGCGACGACCTTATAATGCCAGCAATTTTCCGGTTGCAGGACGTCATCACATGAGCACCAGGGTTATCTATCCGGGGACCTTCGACCCCATCACCAATGGCCACACCGATCTGGTGGCGCGGGCCGCCAGTCTGTTCGATGAAGTCGTGGTCGGGGTGGCCAACAGCCCGAGCAAGCGGCCGCTGTTCGATCTGGCCGAGCGGGTCGCCCTGGCCAGCGAAGTCACGGCCCATCTCGGCAACGTCAAGGTGGTGGGCTTCTCCGGTCTGCTGGTCAACTTCGCCCGGGAGCAGAACGCCAACGTGCTGATCCGCGGCCTGCGCGCCGTCTCCGACTTCGAATACGAATTTCAGCTCGCCAACATGAACCGTCGCCTGATGCCGGAGCTCGAGAGCGTCTTCCTCACCCCGGCCGAGGAGAACTCCTTCATCTCGTCTAGCCTGGTGAAGGAGGTGGCCCTGCATGGCGGCGACATCCATCAGTTCGTCGACCCCAGGGTCGCCCGGGCCATCGCCGCCAAGCTGACCAAACCCTGAGTCCCCATAACAGCAGAGCGGGCCCAAGCCCGCTCTGCATCATGCCTCCCGCCGCCACGGCTCCCGACAGGCGAGCGCCAGGGTATCCAGCCACTCGTAGCGACGCCGGTACATGGCCCGCTTCTTGGAGGCGATCTCCGTCAGTGGCTTGCGCACCACGGGGGCCAGGGTCACGAAGTTGGCATCCAGCGCCTGGGCGCCGAACTCCTGCCACAGCTCATCATAATCGGCCTGCAAACTGGCCTTCTGCTTGCTGCTGTAACGTCTGGCCTGGAACACATGGGCCCGCTTGCGCACCGCATTGACCCTGACGGCCCCCATGGCCCCCGCCATCTCCAGCACCAGCATCACCACCAGCGACTTGGGCCGCAGACCATGGCCCTCCTTGGTCAGCTCGCGCACCCGTTCCTGGGCCTGCGGAACAGCGGGCTCCGGCCCCTGCACCGAGCCGATCACCAGGCTCAGGGCATCGGCCTGGCCCGCGAGGGAGAAGGCGCAGCTGTAGAGACGCCGTCCCTGCGGATCCACGATGGAGACGGCCAGCTCGGCCTCCCGCCTGAAAGTGCCATCATGGCGCAGCACGATGCGGCAACCGCTCTGGGGATAGTGCCCCAGGGTCACCCCCTCTCCCAGGTAGAGGGGGGCAATCAACCCCGGATAGCACAGCTGCAACAGCCGGTAGTGCTCGACCAGCATGCTCGCCCGCTGCCGCGCACTGGAGCTGGCGAAGCGATAGGGGCGCAGGGGCTTGTCGAGCAGTTCGGGGTACTGGGCCGGCAGCGCCTTGAGCGGCTCGCTGCGAAACAGCTCGAACACCTGGGCCATGGCGCGGCGATAGATCAGGCTGCGCAGCACGAACTTGCCGCGCTTGAAGCCCAGGCGGCGGCCACCGTCCGGGTAAAGATAACGGGCCATGGCCAGGGCGCCATAGCGGGGTTGGCGGGAGAGTTGCTCCCAGCCGAAGAGGGCCTTGCTCGTCATAACCGGATCTCCTGCCACCTGAATGGGGGGCGATCCTAGGATTGACGGCCGCTCACTGCAATCGGCTGGCAACACTTGCTTACAACTCCTCCAAATAAGTCCCTTGTCAATGCTGGCACTGGCTGCAGAACACAGTGGTGCGCTGACCGATGCGGATCTCGGTCAAGGGCTGCTGGCACTGGTAGCAGGGCTGCCCCCCCCGACCATAGACCTGCAACTGCTGCACGAAGTAACCGGGCTTGCCATCGGCGCTGGTGAAGTCCTTGAGGGTGGTGCCCCCCTGGACAATGGCCGCCGCCAGCACCCGCTTGATCTCGGCCACCAGGGTCGCCAATCGCTCGCCGCTCACCTCTCCCGCCGCCCGCCTGGGGTGAATGCCGGCGGCGAACAGCGCCTCGTTGGCGTAGATGTTGCCCACCCCGACCACCACATGATTGTCCATCAGGAAAGTCTTGATGGCGGTGCTGCGCCCCTTGGCCCGCTCCCGCAGATAGTCGGCGTTGAAGGCGTCGGTCAGTGGCTCGGGCCCCAGCTTGGCCAGCAGGGCGTGGGCCTCGGCCGGTTCACGGGTCCAGAGCAGGGCCCCGAAGCGGCGCGGGTCATTGAGCCGCAGCAACTTGCCGTTGGCGAGCTCTATGTCCACGTGGTCGTGCTTCTCGGCCGGGGTGCCAATGTCCAGCACCCGCAGGCTGCCGGACATGCCAAGGTGCAGGATGGCGGTGCCGAAGTCCGTCTCCAGCAGCAGGTACTTGGCGCGGCGACTGACCCTGTGGATGGTGAGGTTGACCAGCTCCTGGATTTCGCCTGGCACCGGCCAGCGCAAACGACCGTCGCGCACCACCACGCGGGTGACCTGGATGCCGGTGAGCCAGGGGGAGATGCCCTGGCGGCTGACTTCGACTTCGGGTAATTCGGGCATCTCGTCCTCTTTGGGGTCAAGGGGCGGGTTTGAGCAGGTCACGATACTGATCGGCGGAGAGGGCCAGCCAGCGATCAGGCAGCAAACGGACGGCATAGCGGCCATTGTCCTGGTAGAGCGCCAGAGTCACCGGCTCTCCCTGGCCCGCCAGCCAGACAGCCGCCTCGACCGGCGCACCGCGCAGCGGATCACTCGATGACAGCTGCCAGCCTTGCCACTGCGCGACCCGAGCGGCCAGGGCGTCGCTGTCCAGCCCCAGATCCGGCACGCTGCGCCAGCCCTGCCCAATCCGCTCAACGCGCCAGCTCGGTCCCTGCCAGCTGAGTACCACGGCACTGTCAGGCAGCAGGCCATGGCGCCGCTGGGCACTGTTCTCCTGCTGGGCCTGCTCGAGGCGATGCAGCAACACTATCACCGCCAATACCGCCACTATGATGACGTTGTTCCAGCCTTTACGGCTCAGTTTTACCATGACAAGCCTCCGTTCGAGTCGGCAGTGTACTGAATTTGGGCCATAAAAAAACCCGGCACTAGGCCGGGCTTTTGCAACAAAACCAAGTAATTACTTGATTTTGCCTTCTTTGTAGATCACATGCTGACGAATCACGGGATCAAATTTCTTGATCTCCATTTTTTCGGGCATGGTGCGCTTGTTCTTGGTAGTGGTATAGAAGTGACCAGTACCGGCGCTGGAGTTCAGGCGAATCTTATCGCGAATACCTTTAGCCATGATCTAATTCCTTATACCTTAACGCCGCTGGCACGCAGTTCAGCCAGAACCACTTCAACGCCGCGCTTGTCGATGATACGCATGCCTTTTGCGGATACGCGCAGGCTTACGAAGCGTTTTTCACTCTCAACCCAGAAACGGTGAGTGTGCAGGTTCGGCAGGAAACGACGCTTGGTAGCGTTGTTAGCGTGCGAACGGTTGTTACCAACTGCCGGGCGCTTGCCGGTTACTTGGCATACTCTAGACATGTCAGTCTCTCCAAATCTTACTTCATTGCTCGAGCAAATATCTGCCCCGCTGGCCTTCGATTGCGGGGCAAACAGAAGGCGGCATTTTATACAGCATCCGTGATCAAAGATCAACTAATACAGAGCCAGAGCCCGGTTATAACCAACCACGCTCTGCAAAAGAAACCGTGATGCCGTCACCGATCACCAAGTGATCCAGCACTCTGATATCGATCAGGGCCAGGGCGGCCAGGATACGATCTGTGATCTGACGGTCGGCCCGACTGGGCTCGGCCACGCCAGACGGGTGATTATGCGCCAGAATGACGGCCGCTGCATTATGTTTGAGTGCTATCTGCACGATTTCTCTGGGCCAGACACTCGCCGAATCCAGGGTGCCGTAGAAAAGTTCGACAAACTTTATCACCCTGTGCTGGTTGTCGAGCAGCAGCAGGGCAAACACCTCCCGCGGCCTGTCACGCAGCTGGGCCTGCAGATAGTCTCGGGTCAGCTGGGGCGAGGTGAGCGCATCCCCACGTTGCAGTTGCTCGGCCAGATGACGCCGGCCCATCTCGAGCACCGCCTGCAACTGGGCATATTTGGCAGGCCCCAGGCCATGGGCGGCGCAGAACAGCTGTTGATCGGCCCCCAGCAGGGCCCGCAACGAGCCAAATTCCCCCAACAGCTGGCGGGCCAGATCCACGGCACTCAGGCCACTGACCCCGGTGCGCAGGAAGATCGCCAGCAGCTCGGCGTCGGAGAGCCCAGCCGCCCCCCGCAGCAACAGCTTCTCCCGCGGACGCTCCCCTTCTGGCCACTCTTTGATGCTCATATGCCACCCTCCCTGTGCCGCCGAGCGAAGCCGGGCGACGTTTGACGAGAGTCTGACCACAAGTCGTCCATGTCAGCCTCTGTCGTCACCCTCAGGCTGTGTTATCTTAGCCGACCAGTCAGAACGAGCCGGAAGCAAAGCAGATGAGATTGGCCGATAAACGCATCCTGTTGGGGATCAGCGGCGGCATCGCCGCCTACAAGAGTGCCGAACTGGTGCGCCGCCTGAAAGATCAGGGCGCCGAGGTGCGGGTGGTGATGACCCGCTCCGCCAAGGAGTTCATCACCCCGCTGACCCTGCAGGCGGTCTCCGGCCACCCCGTCGCCGACAGCCTGCTCGACCCCGCCGCCGAGGCGGGCATGGGCCACATCGAGCTGGCCAAGTGGGCCGATCTGATCCTGATCGCCCCGGCCAGCGCCAACCTGATGGCCCGCATGGCGGCCGGCATGGCCGACGAGCTGCTGACCACCCTCTGCCTGGCGACGCCGGCCCAGGTGGCGTTGGCCCCCGCCATGAACCAGCAGATGTATCTCAACGCCGCCACCCAGGCCAACCTCAAGACCCTGGCCAGCCGCGGCATCCTGCTGTGGGGGCCGGATTCCGGCAGCCAGGCCTGCGGCGACATAGGGCCGGGCCGGATGCTGGATCCCCTGGAACTGGTGGAGCGCTGCTGCCAGCAACTGGCCGCCGAACCGCTGCTGGCGGGGGTCAGATTGCTGCTCACCGCGGGGCCGACCCGGGAGGCGCTGGATCCGGTGCGTTACATCAGCAACCACAGCTCGGGCAAGATGGGCTATGCCATCGCCCGCGCCGCCCGTGAGGCGGGCGCCGACGTCACCCTGGTGAGCGGCCCGGTCGCCCTGCCAACACCACCTGGGGTCGAGCGGGTCGACGTGGAGAGCGCCTTGCAGATGCACGAGGCGGTGATGAGCCGGGCCGGCGCATGCGATCTCTTCATCGGCTGCGCCGCCGTGGCGGATTATCGCCCGGCGCAGGTGGCCCCTCAGAAGATCAAGAAGACGGACGACAACGATCAGATGACCCTGGCCCTGGTCAAGAATCCCGACATCATCGCCGCCGTGGGTGCCCTGGCCGACAAGCCGTTTACCGTGGGATTTGCCGCCGAAACCGTGGATGTGGAACAATACGCCCTCGATAAATTGCGACGAAAGCGGCTGGACATGATAGCCGCCAACGATGTCTCCCAAGCCGGGCAGGGCTTCAACGCCGATGACAACGCCCTCGCCGTGTTCTGGCAAGGAGGTCAGGCCACCCTGCCCCTGGCCGACAAGCTGACGCTGGCCCGTCATCTTGTCGCCCTGATTGCGCGCCATTATCGGTCCTGAGCCCCGCCTCGGGGCCATGCCAGCTGCGACAGGTTCATGACATCGCCCCCGGGCGATCCCATTGAAAAAATGATTCATGACGACACGGATGACGTCGAAGATCCCGGGTGCTCACGCGGGCGCTCACTGAACCACCCGATCGCCTCCGGGCGATCCCATTGAAAAAATGATTCATGACGACACAAATTGAACTGAAGATCCTGGATGCCCGCATCGGCACCGAATTTCCCCTGCCCGCCTATGCCACACCGGGTTCCGCCGGCATGGATCTGCGTGCCCTGCTCGATCAGGCCATCACGTTGGCACCAGGTGAAACCACTCTCGTCCCCACCGGCCTCGCCATCCATATTCAGGATCCGGGTCTGTGCGCCACCATCTTGCCCCGCTCCGGCCTCGGCCATAAGCACGGCATAGTGCTGGGCAACCTGGTGGGCCTCATCGATTCAGACTATCAGGGACAGCTGATGATCTCGGTGTGGAACCGGGGCAACGACAGCTTCACCGTTCAGCCCGGCGAGCGTATCGCTCAGCTGGTGATCCTGCCCGTGGTTCAGGCCCGCTTCCAACTGGTCGATGAGTTCAATCAGAGCGAGCGGGGTGAAGGCGGTTTTGGTTCTTCTGGTCGCCAATAACAAGACCCGGCGCAGCCCCTGGCTGCGGCGCAAATAACAGAATCAAGCCATTGTTTTTTTAGGGGAATCCATGGCAAGCAGTAATCAGAAACAGAGTCGACGCGACCAGATCCTGCAGGCGCTCGCCCACATGCTGGAGACCAGCCCGGGTCAGCGCATCACCACGGCCCGGCTCGCGGCCGAGGTGGGTGTCTCGGAGGCGGCCCTCTATCGTCACTTTCCCAGCAAGGCACGGATGTTTGAGGGGCTGATCGACTTCATCGAGGATTCCCTGCTGTCGCGGGTCAACATGATCCTGGCCGACGAGAAGGACACCATGGCCCGCTGCCACCACATACTGCAACTGCTGCTGGTGTTTGCCGAGCGCAACCCAGGCATCACCCGCATCCTCAATGGCGATGCCCTGCTGGGGGAGCATGACAGGCTGCGGGATCGCATCAGCATCCTGTTCGACAAGCTGGAGACCCAGCTCAAGCAGGTGCTGCGGGAGAAGCGGCTGCGGGAGGGGCAGGGCTTTCAGCTGGACGAGACCATGCTGGCCAACCTGCTGCTGGCCTATACCGAGGGCCGGATCAGCCAGTTCGTGCGCTCCGAGTTCAAACTCAAGCCGACGGCGGATTTCGAGGATCAGTGGCAGTTCATCCGCAGCCAGCTGCTGCAGAGTTGATCCCGCCTATATGAGAGGAGGCCCCTTGGCCTCCTCCCTGTTTCATGGCAGAACTGAACGGGTCTCGACCACCTGCGACTCAGGTTGTCGCACCATGCTGCTATATTCCGACGTTTTGATGAATTAACCCACAGGAAGTTCTATGGAACCCGAAATCATCGCCGAAGCGCAAACCTGGCTGGTCAACAATCAGGGCCTGCTGATCGAGTACGGCGTCAACATCGCCGCCGCCCTGGTCACCCTGCTCATCGGCTATCTCGCCGCCAATCTGATCAGCAACGGCGTCGAGCGCGTCATGAAGGCTCGCAACCTCGACGCCACCGTGACCCACTTCGTCGGCAGCGTGCTCAAGTATGCCCTGCTGGTGTTCGTCGTCATCGCCGCCCTGGGCCGGGTCGGGGTGCAGACCGCCTCCTTCGTCGCCATCATAGGTGCCGCCGGTCTGGCCATCGGTCTGGCGCTGCAAGGTTCCCTCTCCAACTTTGCCGCCGGCTTCCTGCTGATCATCTTCCGCCCCATCAAGGCCGGTGAGTTCATCGAGGTGGCAGGCACCTCCGGCTCGGTGCAGTCGGTACAGCTGTTTACCACCACCCTTACCTCGCCGGACAACAAGATGGTGGTGGTGCCCAACTCCGCCATCCTCAACGGCAACATCATCAACTACTCGCGCATGGACACCCGTCGGGTCGACATGACGTTCGGCATCGGCTACGGCTCCGATCTGCGCAAGGCCAAGCAGCTGCTGGAGCGACTGGTCAGCGAGGAGCCCCGCATCCTGAAGGATCAGGCCGCCACCATCGCCGTCGCCGCCCTGGCCGACTCCTCGGTCAATATCGTGGTGCGCCCCTGGGTCAAGACCGCCGACTACTGGGGCGTCTGGTTCGATTTCCACGAGAAGGTGAAGCTGGCCTTCGACGCAGAAGGCATCGAAATCCCCTTCCCTCAGATGGCGCTGCACATGCAAAAGCAGGCCGCCTGACCACGAAAAAGCCGCTCACTTCAATGAGCGGCTTTTTTTATGCTGACGGCACCAAGCGGCGTCAGATGCCGTACTGGGCGCGATAGGCCTTCATGGCCGCCAGTTGCTCGGCCAGCGCGGACTGCTCGACCTGCTTCCCTTCCAGCTTTTCTTCCAAATAAGCGATCAGGTCGCTCATCTGGATGATGGCGATGATGTGGGCGCCGTAGTCACGCTCCACTTCCTGGATGGCGGAGAGCTCGCCCTTGCCCTTCTCCTGACGATCCAGGGCGATCAGCACCCCGGCCAGGGAAGCGCCGTTGGCCTGGATCAGATCCATGGATTCGCGGATGGCAGTCCCGGCGGTGATGACATCGTCCACCAGCATGATGCGCCCCTTGAGCGGGCTGCCCACCAGATTGCCGCCCTCGCCGTGATCCTTGGCCTCCTTGCGGTTGAAGCACCAGGGCACATCCACGTCGTGCTGCTCCACCAGCTGCACCGCGGTGGCGGAGGCGATGGGGATCCCCTTGTAGGCCGGGCCAAACAGCACGTCGAATTCGATACCGGCATCCATCAGCGCGGCGGCATAGAAGCAGCCTAGGCGGGCCAGATCGCGACCGCTGTTGAACAGGCCGGCGTTGAAGAAGTAGGGGCTCTTGCGGCCGGATTTCAGGGTGAACTCACCGAATTTGAGAACCTGTTTCTCCAGGGCGAACTCGATAAATTGACGCTGGTAGGCTTTCATTCTGGCTCCTTGCTTGGCTTGTCGTTGGCTGGTGTGGGGGTATAAAAAAACGCGGTCAATGCCGCGTTTTTCAAATCAGAAATTCAGGAGAGCGCCTGCTTCTGCAGCGCTATGATGTCGTCGATGCCGCCCTTGGCCAGCGCCAGCATGGCCAGCAGCTCCTCGTGGGTGAAGGGCTCGGCCTCGGCGGTGCCCTGCACCTCTATGATGCGACCGTCTTCGGTCATCACTACGTTCATGTCGGTCTCGGCGGCGGAATCTTCCACGTACTCCAGATCGCAGATGGCTTCCCCCTGATACATGCCGACGGAGACCGCCGCTATCATCTGCTTGAGCGGGCTCTGCTTGAGCATGCCCTTCTCGACCATCCAGTTCAGCGCATCCACCAGGGCCACGCAGGCACCTGTGATGGCGGCGGTGCGGGTGCCGCCGTCGGCCTGCAGCACGTCACAATCCACGGTGATGGAGTGCTCGCCGAGGGCAGTCAAATCCACGGCGGCACGCAGGGAGCGGGCGATCAGGCGGGAGATCTCCAGGGTGCGACCGCTCTGCTTGCCGGCGGCCGCCTCGCGGTTCATGCGCGAATGGGTGGAGCGCGGCAGCATGCCGTACTCGGCGGTGACCCAGCCCTGACCCTTGCCTTTCAGGAAGCGCGGCACGCTGGTGTCGACGCTGGCGGTGCACAGCACGCGGGTGTGGCCGAACTCCACCAGCACAGATCCTTCCGCATGCTTGGTGAAGTTGCGGGTGATGGTAACCGGGCGCACTTGCGCGGCACTGCGATCGCTGGGACGGGACATGGGACTGACCTCTGGGCTGGCTCAAATTGGCGGGGGATTATAAGTGATCCCGCCCCAAATATCAGCCGCTAAAACCACGCCGTCGGCTGACGGGGCAAGCCTGGCTGAGTATACTGGCCGCACACTTCATCAAGCCCGGAACAATCAATGATTCACAGCATGACCGCCTACGCCCGCAAGGAATTCAAGGGCGACTGGGGCACAGCCGTTTGGGAAATTCGTTCGGTCAACCAGCGCTATCTGGAAACCTACATCCGCCTGCCGGAGCAGCTGCGCAGCCTGGAGCCGGTCCTGCGTGAGCGTTTCCGTGCCAAGCTGCAGCGCGGCAAGGTGGAGTGCAACCTGAGGTTCGAGGCAGCGCAGGCCGCCGCCAGCCAGCTCCACATCAATGAAGAGCTGGCCAAGCTCATCATCGACAGCGCCAACTGGGTAATGAAAGAGGCGGGCCAGGGCCAGCTCAACCCGGTCGACGTGCTGCGCTGGCCCGGCGTCATGGCCGCCGCCGAGCAGGACATGGACGCGGTCGCCACCGAGCTGCTCGGCGGTTTCGATCTGACCATGGAAGATTTCCTCGCCTCCCGCGCCAGCGAAGGGGCCAACCTCAAGGCACTGATCCAGCAGCGTCTGGACGGCATCCAGGTGGAAGTGAAGAAGGTGCGCGAGCACCTGCCGCAGATCATCGAGTGGCAGCGCCAGAAGCTCACCGACCGTCTGGCCGAGGCCAAGGTGGAGCTGGATCCGGCCCGCATCGAGCAGGAGATCGTGCTGCTGGCCCAGAAGATCGACGTGGCCGAAGAGCTGGATCGCCTGGAGATGCACATCGGCGAAACCATCAAGATCATGAAGAAGGGGGGCGCCTGCGGCCGTCGTCTCGACTTCATGATGCAGGAGTTCAACCGCGAGTCGAACACGCTCGGCTCCAAATCCATCAACGCCGAAGTGACCCAGTCCGCCGTCGAACTGAAGGTCCTCATCGAGCAGATGCGCGAGCAGATCCAGAACATTGAGTGACGCTTCGCTGAGCGTTATCTGATACAGAAAGACGAGCCCTTGATCCTCAAGGGCTTTGTCTTTCTCCCCGATGTAAAACCCATCCTGCTTTCAATGCTCAGGCTGGCAAACATGGCCCCATCAGGCGGGCCAGAAGCTGGCACAACACTGGTACGTCAAGCTGGGGGGGCAGGCCCATCCCTTCCCCGGTTGAGCCCCTCGCCCCCACGCAAGCAAGAAACCCTTCACGGCTCGCCGCGAGTTTCCTTATCATAGGGGCCGATGCCGTCCGCCGTTGAGACGCGCCCGCAGCAAGCCGCGGGTCGCATCCCGACTGTGCCACGAGCCATGGCATCACGATCTCCGATCGGCCCCCAGGGGCCGGTTTTATTGGTAGTGAATGGACACTTGCATGTATCAAACAAGACTGCGCACCCTGCTGGGTACCCTGGGCTATCAGCTGCTCTGGCTGGTGCTGATCCTGATGGCGGCCCGCTATCTGATGCTGGACCACTTCGTCGAGCCCGAACAACTGCAGAACCGGACCGACGATCTGCAGCGCATGTGGCTGACCGGGTTGCGCTACGACCTGCGCATCGCCGGCATGGCGCTCTCTCCCTTCGCCCTGGCCGGGCTCATGCTGGCGGCGGGCGAACGCGGCTGGCAGGGCATGCAGCGCTGGGCCCCGCGCCTGCTGGGGCTGGCGGCCTTTCTCATCGGCGCCGTCGCCATCGGCAACTACTACTACTACCAGACCTATCACACCCACATAGACGTGTTCGCCTTCGGCCTGGTCGAAGACGACACCCGGGCCGTGCTGGCCAACATGTGGCAGGATTATCCCATCATCAAGGGGCTGGCCCTGGCGCTGCTGCTGGGCTGGCTGCCGGCCCGCTGGGCCAGGCGTACGCTGACGCGTGCCGGCCACAAGCCCTGGCCCCTGCCCGTCTTCATCGTCTACCTGCTCATCGCCCTGACCCTGCTGTTTGTCATCAGCCGTGGCAGCGTGGGCACCTTCCCCCTGCGCCGCGGCAACGCCCAGGTCTCGGATCTGCTCGCCCTCAACAAGCTGACCCCGAACGGCCTGATGGCCATCGACTGGGCCGTCAAGGACAGGGCGGAGGACATCGTCTTCACCCCGGTCAGCCAGGCCGAGGGAGAGACCCTGCTTGAGCAGAGCGGGCTCGACTCCCTGATGGCGCGCACCCCGGTCAATCCCTGGCTCGCCGCCCACAAGCCCCATGTGGTGATGACACTGATGGAGAGCTTTGGCAGCAACATGCTGGCCTTCGATGAGCCGGGCAAGAACGACCTGCTCGGCAGCCTTCGCCCCCACTTCCAGGAGGACTTCGTCTTCAAGCGCTTCCTGTCGGAAGACAACGGCACGGCCCCCTCCCTGGCCGCCCTCTTCTTCCACAGCCCGGTGCAAAACATCAGCCACAGCTCGGCCCAGCACCAGACCCTGAGCGGCACCCCGTTCGCCCTCTACAAGCAGGCGGGCTACAAGCTGGTCTTCATCTCCCCGGGCAACATGATGTGGCGCAACCTGGTCAATTACCTGCCGGTGCAGGGGGTCGACGAGGTCTATGACCAGAATGCCCTGATCAAGCGCTACCCCGAGGCCGCCAAGGAGGTCACCGCCTGGGGCGTGCCCGATGACTACGCCTATCGTCTGGCCCGGACCCTGCTGGAGCAATCCCGCGAGCCGCTCTTCATCAGCATTCTCACCATCACCAATCACCCTCCCTACGAGACGCCGGCCCGCTACCAGCCGCAGCCGACCACCCCCACTCCCAGGGTCATGGCCCATGCCGAGGATGGCGACATAGAGCAGGCCAACATCCTCAGGACCTATCAGTTCGCCGCCGATGCCCTAGGCCGATTCGTCAGCGCCATCAAGGGCTCCCCCCTGGGGGACAAGACGCTGATCGCCGCCAGCGGCGATCACCAGATGCGCCGCCTCAAGGCCTTCTACCCCCGCGAACAGGTGCTGGATCGGGCCGTGCCTTTCTACCTCTATGTGCCCAAGACCATACTGGCCCACAGCCGGTGGCGCTTCGATCCCCAGCGGGTCGGCTCCCACAAGGACATCTTCCCCACCCTGTATGGCTTCAGCCTGTCGGACACCCCCTATCAGACCCTGGCCGGTCGCAACATGCTGGCCCCGGACGACGACAAGCGGCGCGCCTTCGGCTACAACGTCACCCTCTGGATCGATGACAAGGGCGCCTATCCCATGAGCGGCAAGCCCAGCTTCTACCCCTGGCAGGATGACAGCCAGCTGGAGGTGAAGGAGCAGGCACAGCCCGTCAGCGAGGCGCAGCAGGCCCGCCAGCAGGCACTGCCCGAGCTGCTGCGCTGGCAGCTCAACAGCCGGATCAAGGGCTTCATCGAGTCGCAGACCGCGGCCCGCTGAGGGGCTACCCAGCAAAAAGGCTTCCCGCGGGAAGCCTTTTTCATGGTGCCTGATGGGGCCGCGTCTCAGCCCTGGTAACGCCGGGCCAACTCATCCAGGTGATGGCTCATGGAGAACTCCCGCTGCGCCCGCTCCCGGGCCGCCGCACCCAAGCGCTGGCGCAGCGAGTCATCCACCAGCAAGCTGGCTATCTGGCCGGCGAGAGCGGCCGGGTCGGTGGGGGTCGCCAGCAGGCCCGCCTCCCCCAGTACTTCGGGCACGGCCCCCGTGCTGGCACCGACGATGGCCTTGCCCGCCGCCATCGCCTCGATCACCGTCAGGCCGAACGCCTCGTTATGGGAGGGGATGGCCACCAGATCCATGGCTTGCAGCATGCGCTGGGTATCGCGGCGAAAGCCGGTCAGCAACACCCTCTCCTGCACGCCCGCCTCGGCGATGCGCTGGCGCAGCGCCGCCACCACCTTCTCGTCCGACCCTTCGCTGGCCTGGGTGCCGCCCACGATCAGCAGGTGCAGCCTGGGGTGCGCCTGCGCCAGCAGCAGGAAGGCCTCCAGCAGCTCGGGCTGGCCCTTGCCCCGGCCGATCCGGCCAAGCACCCCGAGCAACTGGGCATCCTCTGCTATCCCCAGTTCGGCGCGTATCTCCGCGGCGGGCTCATCGCACCGGGTCAGATCGGTGCCAAGCCAGAGCCGTTCGATGCGCGAGGCCGGCAGCGGCAGCGCCTTGAGGTTGCGGCGGCGGGTCTCGTCGCTGATGGAGAGCACCAGGTCCACCCTGCCGTAGATCCAGCGATGGAGCGGATCCCGCTTGGGCCGGGTCGCCCCCATGTGCTCGGTGAACAGCAACCGCAGCGGCCACAGGCGCTTGAGCAGGGCCGCCAGCAGCAGATCCCCCGACTTGTGGCAGTGCACCAGCCGGATGTCCCGCGCCTTGAGCCAGCGGCGCAGGGTCAGCAGCTGGCGCAGCCCCTGGCCACGAGAGTCCAGCTCGAACACCTCGAAGCCTTGCGCCTTCATGCCCTCGGCCACCTTGCTGCCGCGCAGCGCCAGACCATGGACCCGCCAGCCGCGCGCCATCATGCCGCTGCCGACCCGCAGCGGGTACATCTCCAGGCCGCCCCAGCCCTGGGAGAGGCAAATATGCAGCAACCCCGTCATCTCGCTCGCCTTCATCTTCTTGCTCACCTTCGCCCAAACAGAGAGGGCGCCTAAGAGGGCGCCCTGACATGACATAACCCTGACTCAGCGGTTCAGCCAGGCCATGTAATCGGCCACGCCTTCGGCCACCGTCTTGAACTCGCCGGGGTAGCCGGCGGCGCGCAAGCGGGTCAGATCCGCTTGGGTGAAGCTCTGGTAACGGCCCTTGAGGTGATCCGGGAAGGGGATGTACTCGATGGCCCCTTGCTGATGATGCTTGATCACCGCCTCGGCCACGTGCTGGAACGGCTCGGCCCGGCCGGTGCCGCAGTTGAAGATGCCGGACTGCTGCGGGTTCTGCCAGAACCAGAGGTTGACCTTGCAGACGTCATCCACATAGATGAAGTCGCGCATCTGGCCGCCGTCCGGGAAGCCGTCGCAGCCCTCGAACAGCTTGGGATTCTCCCCCTTCTTCACCTGGGTGTTGAGGTGGAAGGCGACGGACGCCATGGCGCCCTTGTGCTGCTCGCGCGGGCCGTAGACGTTGAAGTACTTCAGGCCCACCACCTGGGAGTTGATCTCCGGCAGCCAGCGGCGCACGTACTGGTCGAACAGCTGCTTGGAGTAGCCGTAGACGTTGAGGGGCTGCTCGAACTGGGGATCTTCGATGAAGTTGTCGTTGCGCCCGCCATAGGTCGCGGCGGAAGAGGCATAGATGAAGGGGATTTCCCGCTCGATGCAGTAGTGGAACAGATCCTTGGAGTACTCGTAGTTGACCTCCATGATGAACTTGCCGTTCCACTCTGTGGTGGCGGAGCAGGCCCCTTCGTGGAAGATCACCTCGATACCGCCGTCCCACTCCTCGAACTCGTCACCGGAGACGATCCGCGCCTGGAATTCATCCTTGTCCATGTAGTCGGCAATGGTCAGATCCACCAGGTTGACGAACTTGGTGCCATCGGTCAGATCATCGATGACCACCACATCGGTTCGTCCCATGGCATTGAGTTGCTTGACCAGATTGCTGCCGATAAAGCCTGCACCGCCCGTTACTACGATCATGGAGTTTGCCTCGTCTGCGTTGATGCCCACCGTGTGACGGCCGATTAAAGCTGTGTATAGTGAGCCAATTTGAAATTGCCGAAAAGTCTATCACGGGCCGCCAGGGGATACGACCTCGACGCAAGGCGGCCCGGCAGAGGGAACCGCGATGAAAACCAGAGACAGGATCATTCACAGCGCCATCGAACTGTTCAACGATCAGGGCGAGCGCAACATCACCACCAACCACATCGCCGCCCACCTCGGCATCAGCCCGGGCAACCTCTACTACCACTTTCGCAATAAAGAAGACATCATCCACTCCATCTTCGACCAGTATGCCCGCCATCTGAGCGAGAGCTTCACCCCAGCCCGCAGCACCGAGATCCGGCTCGACGATCTGATGGGCTACCTGGATGCCATCTTCTACCTGATGTGGCAGTTCCGCTTCTTCTACGCCAACCTGCCGGACATCCTCAGTCGCGACGAGCTGCTGCAACAGAAGTACCTCAAGGCCCAGGAGCAGCTGCGCGCCGCCGTGGAGGCCCTGCTCAGGAGCCTGCGCGAGGGGGGCATCATAGCCGTCAGCGACGCCGATCTGCCGGATCTGGGCCAGACCATCAAGATGGTGGTCACCTGCTGGATCCCGTTCCAGATAGCCCAGGCTCCCCACACCCGCATCACCAAGCCCCTGCTCTATCAGGGGGTCATGCGGGTGCTCTTCCTGCTGCGCCCCTATGTGCAGCCCCGGGTCGCTCCCCGGATCCAGCAACTGGAACAGCACTACCGCCAGCTGGCCCAGCTGGGCGGCTGAGGGCAGAACCCGTCTGACGCTGCGGGCCGACCCGCCGGGGTGGCGCCGGCCCGCTCATCCGGGGAAGAAGAGACTGGCCAGACGGCTCCCTTTATCAGGAGCGACTATGCGGGCAGCGCCATTTGGCATAGGGCGTCGGGTGATCTGTTTCACACATGTTGAATATCAGCATAATAATTTGAATTGATGGGACGCAGTTGCAGTAAAATGTTGCCCAATGTTGATAAACCGCTGTAATAGCCAATGAGGTTCGAGGATGTCTAACGGATTCTATCGCCACCTGACCGAGCAGCTTGACCAAGTGCAGGCAGAAGGACTCTACAAGCAGGAGCGCATCATCAGCTCGGCGCAGCAGGCCAGCATAGAGGTGGGCCAACAGCAGGTGCTGAACTTCTGTGCCAACAACTATCTCGGCCTGGCCAACCACCCCGAGCTGATTGCCGCCGCCAAGGCGGGCCTCGACAGCCACGGCTTCGGCATGGCCTCGGTGCGCTTCATCTGCGGCACCCAGGACAGCCACAAGGTGCTGGAACAGAAGCTCTCCGCCTTCCTCGGCACCGAGGACACCATCCTCTACTCCTCCTGTTTCGATGCCAACGGCGGTCTGTTCGAGACCCTGTTCGGCGCCGAGGACGCCATCATCTCCGATGCCCTCAACCACGCCTCCATCATCGACGGCGTGCGGCTGTGCAAGGCCAGGCGCTACCGCTATGCCAACAACGACATGGCCGAACTGGAAGCCCAGCTCAAGCAGGCCCAAGCCGATGGTGCCCGCTTCAAGCTGATCGCCACCGACGGCGTCTTCTCCATGGACGGTGTCATCGCCGACCTCAAGTCCATCTGCGACCTGGCGGACAAATACGACGCCCTGGTGATGGTGGATGATTCCCATGCCGTCGGCTTCATCGGCGAGAACGGCCGCGGCACCCACGAATACTGCGACGTGCTGGAGCGGGTCGACATCATCACCGGCACCCTGGGCAAGGCCCTCGGCGGCGCCTCCGGCGGTTACACCTCCGGCAAGAAAGAGGTGATCGACTGGCTGCGTCAGCGCTCGCGCCCCTACCTGTTCTCCAACTCCCTGGCCCCTTCCATCGTCTCGGCCACCATCAAGGTGCTCGAGCTGCTGGAACAGGGTCACGCCCTGCGCGCCAGCCTGAAAGAAAACAGCGACTACTTCCGCGCCCGCATGAGCGCCGCCGGCTTCACCCTGGCCGGGGCCGATCACGCCATCATCCCTGTCATGCTGGGGGACGCCAAGCTGGCCAGCGAGATGGCGAGCCGCATGCTGGCCGAAGGCATCTATGTGGTGGGCTTCTCCTTCCCCGTGGTGCCCAAGGGCCAGGCCCGCATCCGCACCCAGATGTCCGCCGCCCACACCCGCGAGCAGCTGGATCGGGCCATCGATGCCTTCATCCGCATCGGCCGCGACCTGAACATCATTCAATAGACAGCGAGGGGCCGACAGGCCCCTTCTTGAACCGACCCATAGCTCAACCTCTGCACCGGGCCCGGCCCGTGAGGAACCGTCATGAAAGCACTCTCCAAACTCAAATCCGAACCCGGCATCTGGATGACGGATGTGCCCGCCCCCGAGCTCGGCCACAATGACCTGCTGATCAAGATCCGCAAGACCGCCATCTGCGGCACCGACATGCACATCTACAACTGGGACGAGTGGTCCCAGAAGACCATCCCCGTGCCCATGGTGGTCGGCCACGAGTACGTGGGTGAGGTGGTCGCCATCGGTCAGGAGGTGCGCGGCTTCGCCGTGGGAGATCGCGTCTCCGGCGAGGGCCACATCACCTGCGGTCACTGCCGCAACTGCCGCGCCGGTCGCACCCACCTGTGCCGCAACACGGTCGGGGTCGGGGTCAACCGCCCCGGCTCCTTTGCCGAGTACCTGGTGATCCCCGCCTTCAACGCCTTCAAGCTGCCGGACAACATCCCGGATGAGCTGGCCGCCATCTTCGATCCGTTCGGCAACGCCGTGCACACCGCCCTCTCCTTCGACCTGGTGGGCGAAGACGTGCTCATCACCGGGGCCGGCCCCATCGGCATCATGGCCGCCGCCGTCTGCCGCCATGTGGGCGCCCGTCACGTGGTGATCACCGACGTCAACGAATACCGCCTCGAACTGGCCCGCAAGATGGGCGCCACCCGCGCCGTCAATGTCAGCAAGGAGAAGCTCTCCGACGTGATGGACGATCTCGGCATGACCGAAGGCTTCGACGTGGGGTTGGAGATGTCCGGCGTGCCCTCCGCCTTCCAGGACATGCTGGCCAAGATGAACCATGGCGGCAAGATCGCCATGCTCGGCATTCCCCCCTCCACCATGGCGATCGACTGGAACCAGGTCATCTTCAAGGGGCTGTTCATCAAGGGGATCTATGGCCGCGAGATGTTCGAGACCTGGTACAAGATGGCGAGCCTGATCCAGTCAGGTCTGGATCTCTCCCCCATCATCACCCACCACTTCCACATCGACGACTTCCAGCAAGGCTTCGATGCCATGGGCTCGGGCCAATCCGGCAAGGTGATCCTGAGCTGGGATTGAGCGGCGAACCGAAGGACATGACCCAGCAACCCGGCCCAGGCCGGGTTGCTGCCATCGAAGGCCAGGAGCCGGATCCGACGCACAGACTGCTTAACACTTCACACACAAGCGTTTAAATGCCTGTAACTATTCGGTTATAATCCCGTCGTTTCTAGGGATAATAAGAGCCTGCTGGGAGTACATGAGCGTGTTGAGAAAACTGAGCTGTTTACTGGTCGCCGGTATCGCGGTTGCCAGCCTGTCCGGCGCCGCGTTCGCCGCCGACGAGATGTCGCCGGAAGCCATCGCCGAACGGATCAAGCCCGTGGGTGATGTCTATACCGCCAAGGATCTGGAAGGGATAGCCCCGGCGGCCACGGCCAGCACCACGGCCGCCTCCGGCCCCCGTGATGGTGAAACCGTCTACAAGGGTGCCTGCTTCGCCTGCCACGATACCGGCGCCGCCGGTGCGCCCAAGCGCGGTGACAAGGCCGCCTGGGAACCCCGCCTCGCCCAGGGCTTCGACACCCTGCGCAAGCATGCCATCGAAGGCTTCACCGGCCAGGCTGGCATGATGCCGCCACGGGGTACCTGCGCGGCCTGTAGTGATGAAGAGATCGAGAATGCCATTCACTACATGACGGACAATCTCTAAGTCATTGAAAGGGCCGCGATTGCGGCCCTTTTATTCTCTTGGCTTGCGACTACCCTTGTAGGGTAGCGTCAATCGGGAGTCCATGATGTCTGTCTACCCTCTGGATCAGGATGCCTCCCCCCTGCTGGCGCTGGTCGCCTCCATCCTCGCCTTTCCCCCTGCCTCCCAGGCCAGCCCGGCGCACTACCGGCGCCTGTTTGCCGACCTGCAACAATTGGCGCCCCTGCATCAGATTGGCCTGCTCGGCCTCAGCCCCCATGGCCCTGTCTGGCACTATGAACAGGATCTGGCCCCAGGTATCAAGGCCCAGCTCGGCCGGGAAGAGCCGGGGCTGAGCGAGAGTCTGGCCGCCCTGGATGGCCAGCAGGGCTGGTGCGTGCTGCCGGTGCAGGACGACAGGATCCAGTGGCTGCTGGTGCAGAGTGAGCCCTATGAGCGGGCCGACCTGCGGCTGCTGCTCGAATGCCTGGCCAAGCGCCTGGCGGAGGCCAACACCCACGCCAGACTGACCGAACCGGCGTCGCCCTTGATCGGTCGGGATCCGGACTGGCAGCACAAAATTGAGCAGATCAATCGCATCCTGCGCCTGGCCAACAGCCTGCCGACCCAGGCGCTGCTGGCCCAGCTCGATGAGGTGCTGCAAAACAGCCTGGGACTGCACCAGCTGCACCTGATGCGACTCGGGCCAAAGGAGGTCAGCCACCTCTATCCCCACCCCTTCCAGGGGGAGGAGGGTTTCCTGCGCGGGCTCTGCCATGAGACCAATCCGACCGAGCGCGAGCGGGATGGACTCTACTGGTACAGCACACCGCTGCGGCTGCAGCAGCACTACTTCGCCCACTTGCTGCTGGCCACCACCCGGCCCCTGGGCGCCGATGACCGCCTCTTTCTCGATTTCCTGCGCAACCAGCTCACCCTGCTGCTCGAGCTGGGCCAGATCCGCCAGCAACTGAACGACTTCAATTCACCGGATCGGCTCAACCACAGGTTGCAGTTGCTGCGTCAGGCCAATCTGCGCCTGCAAAAACAGCTGCGCCAGCATCAGGAGCTGGAGCGCAAGTTGCAGTTCGACGCCCTGCACGACCCCCTCACCGGCCTGCCGAACCGCAGCCTGCTGATGGATCACCTGCAACACGCCATGAGCCATTACCAGCGCCATGGCGGCGTCGGTTTCACCCTGATCTTCCTGGACATAGATCACTTCAAACAGATCAATGACGAGCTGGGACATGGCAATGGCGACCTGCTGCTCAAGGAGCTGGGGCGTCGCCTGCAGGGCTGCCTGCGCCAGAATGATCTGGTGGCACGGCTCGGTGGGGACGAGTTCGTCATCTATCTGGACAACAGCATGGGGGAGGAGGGGGCCGGACCCGTGCTCAACCGCATCCTGGCTCGCCTCGCCTACCCCTTCCGGCTGACGGGCACGGAGCAGACGATCACGGTCAGCATGGGAGTGGCCAGCGTGTCGGCGCAGACCCAGGAGGTGAGCGAGCTGCTCCATCAGGCGGATCTCGCCATGTACCGGGCCAAGCGCAATGGCCGCGCCCGGGTGGTGCACTACTCGGCCGAGTGCACGGAGCAGGCCTGGGCATCGCCGGAGGAGCAGCTGACCAACGCCCTGGCCGAAGGGCGCATCCTGCCCTACTTCCAGCCGGTGATCCGGCTCGAGGACAACTGCCTGGTGGGGCTGGAAGTCATGGCCCGCTGGATCACCCGGGAAGGGGAGCTCAAGGATGCCTTCGACTTCATCCCGCTGGCGGAGCAGTGCGGCCTGATCGAGGCACTGGATCACAAGATACTGCGCCAGGCCTGCCAGCAGCTGCGGCGCTGGCTGCCCGGGGCGGATCTGCGCAAGTTCAAGCTGGCCATCAACCTGTGCGGCCAGCACCTGGCAAGCGAGCATGCCGTGCAGGCCCTGCTCGACATCATCGCGGCCGAGGGTGTCTACGCCGGCTACCTCATCTTCGAATTCAACGAGCGGGAGCTGTCGCGCCAGGATGCCGACATCATCGCCAGCCTCCATGAGCTGAGGGCCAGAGGGATACAGATCAGCCTGGACGACTTCGGCTCGGGCTTCTCCTCCCTCAACTCCCTGTTTCACTACCCGGTGGACTACGTCAAGGTGGACGATGGCTTCACCCACCGCATGCTGCACTCCCCCAAGGATTTGGCACTGATCCGCGCCATGCGCGACATCTGCCGCGATCTGGGCCTCGCCCTGGTGGTCGAAGGGATAGAGAGTCAGGCCCAGCTGCAGCAGCTGATCGCGCTGAGCTGCCCCTTCGGCCAGGGGCGGTACATATCCCCTCCGCTACCCGGCAGCGACATCACCCCCTTGCTGGGGGCTGAGACGGGGCCAGATCCGGACTAGCGTCTCTGCCGAGGCGGCCCGCCATAGGGGCAGCCCCCGCCTCAATCCTTCTTGAACAGGGCCCTCAGGTTGGCGACCCCGACCTGCCCCTTCTGCTGGCGCTCCTCGGCCGTCACCTTCTTCTGGTTTTCCCACTCCAGGTCGTCCTGGGGCAGCTCCAGCAGGAAGCGGCTCGGCTCGGGTCGCACCGACTCGCCATACTGGCGCCGCTCCCGGCAGAGGGTGAAGGTGAGCTCGGTCTGGGCCCTTGTGATCCCCACGTAGGCGAGGCGGCGCTCCTCCTCCACGTTGTCCTCGTCGATGCTGGTCTGGTGGGGCAGCAGGCCCTCCTCCATGCCCACCATGTAGACATAGGGAAACTCCAGCCCCTTGGAGGCGTGCAGTGTCATCAGCTGCACCTGATCCGCGTCGTCCTCTCCCTCGTTGCGCTCCATCATGTCCCGCAGGGTGAGGCGAGTGACCACTTGGGCAAGCGTCATCGACTCCTCCAGCTCGTCCCCTTCCAGCATTTCGGTGATCCAGCGATAGAGGGTGGAGACGTTCTGCATCCGCATCTCGGCCGCCTTCGGGCTGGGGGAGGTCTCGTAGAGCCACTCCTCGTAGTGGATCTCCTTGATCATGTCCCGCACCGCCTCGACCGGGTTGCCCCGCTGCGCCTGATCGCCAAGTCGTGTCAACCATTTAGTAAACGCTTGCAAGTTACCAAGACCTCGACCTGATAGGTGCTGCTCCAGCCCCAGCTCGAAACTGGCGGCAAACAGGCTCTTGCCACGCTGGTTGGCGTATTGGCCGAGCTTCTCCAGCGTGGTGGGGCCGATTTCCCGGCGCGGCAGGTTCACCACCCGCAGGAAGGCGGTGTCCTCATCCGGATTCACCAGGAGCTTCAAGTAGGCCATGATGTCTTTAATCTCGGTGCGGGAGAAAAACGAGGTGCCGCCAGAGATGCGATAGGGGATGCGGTTGGTCATCAGCGCCTTCTCGAAGATGCGCGACTGATGGTTGCCCCGGTAGAGGATGGCGTAATCCTTGAACCGGGTGCGATTCATGAACTTGTGGCCCATCATCTCGGCGGCGATCCGCTCCGCCTCGTGCTCCTCGTTCTTGGCGAACAGCACCTTGAGCTTGACCCCCTCGTCCAGCTCGGAGAAGAGCGCCTTGTCATAGACGTGGGGATTGTTGGCGATCAGGATGTTGGCGCATTTCAGGATGCGCCGCTTGGAGCGGTAGTTCTGCTCCAGCTTGATCAGCTTGAGGCTGGGAAAGTCCTCGTTCAGCAACACCAGGTTCTGCGGCTTGGCGCCACGCCAGGAGTAGATGGACTGGTCGTCATCCCCCACCACGGTGAAGCGGGCCCGCTCGCCGACGATCTGCTTCACCAGCTCGTACTGGCTGGTGTTGGTGTCCTGGTATTCGTCGACCAGCAGGTAGCGGATCTTGTTCTGCCAGCGGGCACGCACCTCTTCGTTGCTTTTCAGCAGCAGGGTCGGCATCACGATGAGATCGTCGAAATCCAGCGCGTTGTAGGCCACCATCTGGCGGTGATAGCGCTCGTAGAGCTGGGCCATCAGCACCTCTTCCGGTCCGCGGGCGATGCGCATGGCGCGCGCCGGCAGTATGAGGTCGTTCTTCCAGTTGGAGATCTGGCTGATGAGGGCCGAGAGCTTGTCCTTGTCGTTGTCGAGCTCCGCCTCGGTCAGCTCTTTGAGCAGCGCCAGCTGATCGGTGTCGTCGAACAGGGAGAAGTTCGCCTTGAGATTCAGGCTCTTGTGCTCGCGACGGATGATCTCCAGGCCCAGGGTATGGAAGGTGGAGACCATGAGCCCCCGCGCCTCCTTGCGGCCCAGAGTCTGGCCGACCCGCTCCTTCATCTCCCGCGCCGCCTTGTTGGTGAAGGTGACGGCGGCGATGTTGCGTGCACTGTAGCCGCACTGCTGCACCAGATAGGCGATCTTGTTGGTGATGACGCGGGTCTTGCCCGATCCGGCACCCGCCAGCACCAGGCAAGGGCCGGAGACAAACTTGACCGCTTCGTTCTGATTGGGGTTGAGCTTCATGGGCCGGATCTCTTGGCTTATGATGAGGGGCGGCATTGTAGCAGAGATCCCGTTGGCAGCCGAAACCGGGCACGGGATCTCGCCACTGCGCCTTGTGTTTGCCCGCCATTTTCCGGATCATGACCGCCTTTTCCAGAGGAGATGAGGGGAGCATGAATCAGCAACAGCACGCCCAATTGCGCAGCCAGTTTCCGGCCCTGGCGCAGGAGGTCAACGGCCACCCGCTGATCTATCTGGACAACGCCGCTACCACCCAGAAGCCGCAAGCCGTGCTGGATGCCATCGCTCACTACTATCGAGCCGACAACGCCAACGTGCACCGCGCCGCCCATGCCCTGAGCGGCCGCGCCACCCGCGCCTTCGAAGATGCCCGCGAGACGGTGGCCCGCTTTATCAATGCCCCTCGCAGTCACGAGGTGTTATGGACCCGTGGCACCACGGAGGCGATCAATCTGGTGGCCAACAGCTGGGGGACGAGCGAGCTCAGGGCGGGGGACGAGATCGTCCTCAGCACCCTGGAACACCACGCCAATATCGTCCCCTGGCAGCTGGTCGCAGAGCGTACCGGTGCCATCCTTCGGGTCATCCCCCTCGATGAGCGGGGCGATCTCGACATGGCCGCCTATCGGGCCCTGCTGGGACCCCGTACCCGGCTGGTGAGCGTGGCCCATGTCTCCAATGCCCTCGGTACCGTGAATCCGGTCGAGCAGATAGTGGCGGCCGCCAAGGCGGTTGGTGCCATGACCCTGATCGACGGCGCCCAGGCGGTGGCCCACCTCGAGGTAGACGTGCAGGCCATCGGCTGTGACTTCTACGCCTTCTCCGGCCACAAGCTCTATGGCCCGACCGGCATAGGCGTGCTCTGGGGCCGCACCGACCTGCTGGAGCGCATGCCGCCTTGGCAAGCGGGCGGCGAGATGATCGACAGAGTCAGCTTCAGCGGCACCACCTTCAATACCCTGCCCTTCAAGTTCGAGGCGGGCACCCCGCACATCGCCGGCGCCATCGGTCTGGCTGCCGCCATCGACTTTGTCACGGCGCAAGACAGGGCTGCCCTGGTGCGCCACGAGCAGGCTCTCACCGACCATCTGGTGGCAGGGCTGCGGCAGGTGCCGGGCCTACGCCTCATCGGTGAACCAAAGCAACGTGCCGGCGCCGTCTCCTTCCTGCTGGAGGACATCCACCCGCAAGATGCCGCCACCCTGCTCGACATGCAGGGGATAGCGCTGCGGGTCGGCCATCACTGCGCCATGCCGTTAATGGAATCGCTCGGTATCGGCGGCACTATGCGCGCCTCGCTGGCCTGCTACAACGATCGGGATGATGTGGATGCCCTGCTGGCAGCCCTGCACAAACTCAGTGACTTCTTCTAAGGCAGACAAACCCATGAGCAGCCTAGCAACCTATACCCAGATCGGCCTGGAGCCCAACGCAGAAGGCATCCGCCAGCAGTTTGCCGCCGCCCACGGCTGGGAGAACCAATACCGACTCATCATCCAGCTCGGCAAGCAGCTGCCCGCCCTGCCTTCCGAGTGGCAAACCGAAGATAACCGTCTGAAGGGGTGTGAGAGCCAGGCCTGGCTAAAGAGCGAAAAGGGGGAGGATGGCTGCTGGCACTTTGCCTGCGACTCCGACGCCCGCATCGTGCGGGGCCTTATCGTCATAGTGCTGGCGGCGCTCAACCACCAACCGGCAGCGACGATCCAGGCGTTTGATATGGATGCCTATTTCAGCGAGCTGGGGCTGGAGAAACACCTGAGCCCGTCGCGGGGCAACGGGCTCAGGGCAATCGTGTTGGCGATCCGGGAACAAGCAGTCTAACCCGCCTTGTTCAGTGGTCGATCAGGCTTCGCCAATCGACCCTGCGTCTTCATTCCCGGCCTCTTTCTCGGCACGGGCCCCACGCTCGGCAATCTTCTTCAATACCCGGGACGCGGCAACCAGACCGAAGGTTGCCGTCACCGGTGTCACGGCGCCAAAGCCGGAGGCACAATCCATCTTCATATTGCCGTCGCTGGCCGCCTTGGCCTGACAGGTGCCGCCCTGGCCATCGGGATAGCTCAACTGCTCGGTCGAGAAGACACACTCCACCCCGAATTTACGCGCCGGATTCTTGCTGAAGTTATGCAACCGGCGAAGATCCGAGCGTACCTTGGCCGCCAGCGGATCCTGAATGGTCTTGGCCAGATCGGCCACTGTGATCTGGGTAGGGTCCATCTGCCCGCCGGCACCGCCAGCTACTATCACCGGGATCTTGTTGCGCTTGCAGAAGGCAATCAGCGCCACCTTGGCCTTGACCGAATCGATGGCATCCACCACATAGTCAAACTCCCGCTTGATATGCTCGGCCAGGTTATCTGCGGTGACGAAGTCATCCACCTCGATCACGTCGCAATCGGGGTTGATGGTACGAATACGCTCGGCCATGACTTCTGTCTTGAGGCGGCCGACCGTGCCCTGCATGGCGTGGATCTGACGATTGGTGTTGGTGATGCAGATGTCATCCATGTCGATCAGAGTGATCTGGTTGATGCCGGCACGGGCCAGCGCCTCGGCTGCCCAGGAGCCGACCCCGCCTATCCCCACCACGCAGACCTTGGCCTGGCTGAAGGAACCAAGAGCGCTCTGACCATAAAGACGGGCAATGCCCCCGAATCGCTGTAGATATTCTGCTTTCATACCACCACCTTGCTTGAGGGCGGCCATTATAGCGGCAACCGCAGCCAGCGGCGATGATCGGGTGATGATGGTGTTGATCCGAAGGGGAAGTGAGTTGTATGCCGGGATGCTTGAAACGAAAAAAAGCCCAGTCTTTCGACTGGGCTTTCTAAATAGTGGCGGAGCGGACGGGACTCGAACCCGCGACCCCCGGCGTGACAGGCCGGTATTCTAACCGACTGAACTACCGCTCCGCATTCGGTTA